>JACCUV010000214.1 GCA_013698495.1 Chloroflexia bacterium | reverse complement strand
CAACGATCGGGCCGGATTCGGGGTTGCCGACGGTGGCGATCACGTTCGGACGATTCGGGTCGTTGGCGGTGACGACGAAACCGATGCCGCGCTCGTCCAGCCACTGCTGGACGAAGGTCATGACCGCTAGCTCATCGCCGCTCACGCTCTGAATCGAGACAAGTTGTTGCGAGACGTCGACAATGGCGTCCCGCGAGACGCGGTCAGCCCAGTTTACGTCGGGAATCCCAGAGTTCGGCATGCAAATCCTTCGGGTGGCCAGGGGCGTCAGTAGAGTTGGCCGTCATGATCCCGCCCCGCTGGATCGTTCCCCGGGACGGCCATCTGCCCCCAAACGTCTTTGGCCGGCACAAGGCGCGGCCACTACCAGTCAGCATTGGATTTAAAAAAGTCACATCTCAGAAGAGCGACTATATGCGCTCGAAGCGTGAAACGTTGGCGACGAAGACAACCGCGCCTCCGACTTCGACCTCGAAGTTTTCCGGCATATACAGAAGCCCGGGCTCCAACGCTGGTGAGTACGGAACGGCGATCTGGGTGCGCCGCCGGCAGGTTCGCTGGAGGATGTCCATCACGCCCGGCGCGCCGGCATCCTCGACCCCGATCATGAGGCTGGTGTTGCCGGTTCTCAGGAACGAGCCGGTCGTGCTGATTTTGGTGAAGCGATACCCGGCTCCAACCAACGCCTCGGTCAGCGCGTCGGTGTCTTCGTCCTGGACAACCGCGAGGATCAGTTTCATCGACGCAAACCTCCTTCCTGGCATGCAGGCATGCACAGGGGTGATGGGTGGCGATTCATCAAACACGGCCCGTTCGGGCGCCGAGCAATCAACAGCGACTGCAAGCGCACTTTAATCGGAGCTTCCGGACTGACTACCGCCTCGCATCCTACCCTGAGGCGCCTCACAGAGAGGATCATAATACAACGCGCCAGCGCACCAACGTGACAACTGCGCGATCCTCATTTCGACGCGGTGAGGATCGAATCCCGCATTTGGCCGTGGATGTGGGGATTCGTGGCGAGCACTTCCGGCGTGTACAGGTCGAAGTCGTCGTGCTCCAGGGCGGTGACGTCCCCACCAGCCTCGCGAACGATGACTACGCCGGCTCCCATATCCCACGATTGAATCGGGCGCTCCCAGTAGCCGTCGAGCCGACCGCAGGCGACGTAGCAGAGGTTGAGTGCCGCTGCTCCGTCGCGGCGGACACCGCGCGCCCGATCGTTGAACGCTTCCCACAGCACCATTTGACCGGGTCGATCCGACAGGTCATATGAGAATCCGCTCGCGAGCAGCGCATTGCCCAGAGTTTCGGTTGTGGAGACGACGATCGGTTGGCCGTTGAGCGTGGCCCCTTGACCCTGGCGAGCGGCGAACAATTCGTCGCGCATCGGATCGTAGACGACGCCGACGACTGGAGCGCCCCGATGCTCGAGGCAGATTGAGACCGCGAAGTGCGGATACCGATGCGCGTAGTTGGTAGTGCCGTCCAATGGATCGAAGACCCAACCGAATGGTTGCTCCGCGATCGTCGCCTCGGCCCCGACCGACCCCTCTTCACCAGTGATCCGGTGCGTTGGGAAGGCGGCCCGCAACCCCTCCCAGATCAATTGCTCGGATGCATGATCGGCATCGGTCACCAGATCGACTGCGCCCTTGAGCACCACCTGACGCTCGCCGTGGAGGCGATCGCGAAGAATCGCGCCGGCTTGGATGGCAAGGTCACGCGCAAGTTGGAGCGCCTGGTTCAGCGTGTCGTTGTATGCAACAAGTTCGTTGGTTATGTTGGTCAAACGATGTGTCTCCGTTTTGAGATCATTGGCCGCCAGAACCGACCGGCCAGCGCGGGAAGGCGTCGGCATCGAATCCACCGCGAACTCCCCGTTCGTACTCCACGAAGCATAGACCTGCGACCATAGCCTCATTGTCGGTGCAAAACGACAGGTCTGGCCAGTGCACCTCCGGCGGATTCGAGCCGCTCCATTCCTCGGCGACACGTCTCGCGAGGCGGTCGCGAAGCCGGCTGTTGGCCGCCACGCCTCCGGCGACCAGAATCGAGTGGACGTCGTACTCCCTGGCGGCCTGGATCGTCTTCACGCTCAACGCGTCGACGATCGCCTCCTCGAACGAGGCCGCGAGATCGGCAACTGGCATGTCGTCCCGGTACCTCTGCGGGCGATGTTCCGGGAAGAGTGTTCCCGGTTCCGGGGCCGGAGCGTCGTCCGCAATACGGTAGGGATCGACCGCGCGCAGCAGCGCCGTCTTGAGTCCGGAGAAGCTGAAATCCAGCGACCCACCCAGGCTCGATCGCGGCAACTGGTAGCGGTGAGGATCGCCGCCGGCAGCCGCATCCTGGATCGCGGGACCGCCCGGGTAACCGAGACCAAGCAGGCGGGCGCCCTTGTCGAACGCCTCGCCAGCGGCATCGTCGATGGTTTTTCCCAACACCTGGAGGCGCCCGATCTCCTCGATCAGCAACAACTCTGTGTGCCCGCCCGAAACCAACAGGCAGGCGGCAGGCAGGCGAGGCGGTGAGAACTCTTCGCCGGGAAGTTGCAGCCAGTTGGCATAGACGTGCGCCTCGAGATGATTGATTGGGACCAACGGAACGCCCAGCGACATCGCCAGGGACTTGGCCGCATTGACGCCGACCACAAGCGAACCCGCCAGACCAGGACCCTGCGTGAAGGCGATCGCGTCGATCTCGTCGAAGCCCATGCCCGCGGCGGCGACGCCCCGCCGGACCACCGGGACGATCGCCTGGATCTGGCCACGCGCCGCCAACTCGGGAACGATGCCACCATAGGTTCGATGAATCGCGAACTGCGACGAGATGATGTTCGACAGCACAACGCGGCCTCCGACGACGATTGCGGCGGCGGTTTCATCGCACGAGGTTTCGACTCCAAGGATGTTCACGAGCGGGTTCCCACCAATGGCGTGGAGGCTGGGTTCACCGTGAACTCGGCGTCTGGTCGAAACTCATCCTGTGCGCGAGTCGCCGGCGGCGATCCTCGATATGGCGCAGGTACTCCGCATCCTTGAGTGATTGCGACCACATGATGAACGCATCCTCGTTGTTGTCGCTGTAGTAGCGCGTCCTCCTCCCCTGCACGTTGAAGCCATACTTCGCATAGAGCGCCTGCGCCTCCACATTGCTGACCCGCACCTCGAGCGTCACCCAATTGACGCGGCGCCGAATTGCCTCATCGACGAGCGCGATGAACAGCACCTCTCCAAGTCCTCGCCCCCGCAGTTCCGGGATCACGCCGATCGTGGTGATGTGGGCCTCGTCGTAGAGGTTCCACATCCCCGCAAAGCCGATGATCGGCGGCGGTGTCGCGCTGGCGTGGCGTCGACCGATCGGCCACAAGGTGAATCGCCGGGTTCGTCGTGAAACCGGCCTCGGACCGATCGATCCGAACTCTCCATTTGAAATGTCGGATTCTTCAGGTTCATCGTAGCTCGCCGCCGGGTCGTCGCGGAGCACGAGATAGAAGTTTTGCTCGGGATTCTTCAACTCGCGGCGATAGGCGGAAATTGGCCATGGGTTGGTGAAGCACAGGCGCTCGACCTGGCTCACTTCCTCCACATCGTCCTGGGTCATGGGTTCGAGCACATACACCGAAAATCAACCTCGAGCGGGAGACGGTGGGCGAGTTGGCGGCCAGTTCGCGCCATTTCGATCGCAAGTATGACGCAGACCTGCCCAAATCGGACACCCGAAAGCGGCCCTCTGCATCGAACCTGTTCCCTGCGGTACACTGCGCAAGCATGTGCCGGAGTGGCGAAATGGCAGACGCGGTGCACTCAAAATGCATTGCTGAAAGGCGTGGGAGTTCGAGTCTCCCCTCCGGCACCACCCTCATTCAAACCCACTGGAAGACGAACCATATGGCTGCGCAATCACGCATGCGCAAGGCGGAAACCGGACGCCCTGCGGCGTGGGAAGTTCCCGATGCCGGTGTCTGAGTCCACGCTATCGATCCCTGTCGAGAAGGTCGCGGCGCCCGGCGTCGGCGCCCGCATGGCCGCGACAGTGAGCAGGCTCGCCGCGCGATGCCTGGCTCCGGTCGACGTCGCTTCCATCCTCTGCTTCCGGATCGCGTTCGGCCTGATCATGATCTGGGAGGTGTACCGCTATTTCGACCACGGGTGGATCGCACGGTACTACATCGACCCAACCTGGAACTTCCCATACGTCGGGTTTGAGTGGGTACGGCCATGGCCAGGCAACGGCATGTACATCCACTTCCTGGCGCTGGGGTTCCTGGCTGCCTGCATGACGCTGGGC
>JACCUV010000212.1 GCA_013698495.1 Chloroflexia bacterium | reverse complement strand
GAACGTAAACTGCTGTCCGACTTCAAGCGAGTTGGGCGCCTGGATCATCGTGACTTCGCCGGCCGAAATCGTTTCGTTGATGTCCCACTCATCGACCACGAAGTGGTGTTCCAGCACACCCGTGTTGCGCACTTCGACGATCTGCCCGGCGACGACTTCAAATGAGGGAAGCGACCAGCCGAAGTCGTCACGGGTTTCCAGAATCACCCGCTCATCGGCGCTGGCGCCGTCCCCCCGCGAATTTTTGAGAATTTCTTCCGGGGTGACGATCAGCACGGTTCCTTCCTGACTGAGGGACAGATGACCGGGCCCGCTGCACAAAAACGTCAACACGTCGCCGGGCTCCAAATCGTCCAGGAAGACGATTTCGACGGTTTCTAGCGTCGGCAGGTTGACATCGACGCCCCACTCGCGAACCGTGAACGTATGCGGCGTGACTCCCCGGTTGGTAACGAGCAAAGTCTGACCTGGCGTCACAACGAGTTCGCCGAGGGACCAGAGGTAGGGATCGAGGGCATCGAGATGAACGGGTGGCAGGGGAGTTTCCGGCTCTGCCGATCCGGGTTGACTTTGCGATGCCGAACCTGGCGCGGCGACAAGCAGCGTCGCGGCGACCATCACCGCCAGCAGGAGCATCGTTTGGGAGAGGGTCATGCGCGCGATGGTCATGTTCGATGGACCTGCCGAATCGCGAAGCGGCGTTGGATCACCGGGTTTCGAATCGTTTCAAGCGGCCGTAGGCGATCGCCATGCGCAAGACAGAGCGGACCTCCTCCCGGACCGCGATCGGCGTCTCGCGATCGGCGAGGATGTGCGCCAGCTCGATGAGGAGCGGTTCGTCCCAAATTTCCGAACGGAATCCGGCGGCGGAGAGCAGCCGGTCGCGCTCGACCATTGGCAGGGTCATCGCCGCCGCAAGCTGAAGGACAGTTTCCCGATCCGGGTTGCGGGCGCCTTGCTCGAATCGCGTAATCGAACTCGGATCGAGCGCGGCGCGTTTGGCGAGATCGGCCTTGGACCAACCGCGCTCGTCGCGGAGCCGTTCCAGATGTCGGGCGAACTCGGTCTCACCGACGTGACCGGATCCCTGGTCGATGACCGGTAACGCTTCGCGCTGAATTACGTCGGTTTGACTGATGACCTGATCGTCCACAGCTGCGTACCCGGTATCATTTCAGCGCGCGCGGTAGCGACACTCATGCATGCCGCGAAGTGCAAGGATACCGCGCCCCGGACGCAAATGTGTGTCGCAAACGACGGACAGGCCGGCTCGAGCGCAAGAATGGAAACGTCAATGACACAGTATTGGGAAGGTTCGTCGATCCGATTGCGGGCGATAGAGGCGCGCGATGCCGAGGCCCACTACCGGTTCAACCAGACCGACGACTATGGACTGCTGGATCGCATGTATCCACCCGGTTCTCTCGCCAAAGCACAAGAGTGGGCCGACAAGCAGACGCTTGCGGGGTTTGAGGATCAAACGTATTCGTTCCAGATGGAGACGCTCGATGGCGGAGACCTTGTGGGCGGGATCGCCACAAACCATTGCGACCCGCGGGTTGGCGTCTTAAGTTATGGCCTCCACGTTGTCGATGGGCGCCGCGGCAAGGGATACGCCCGGGAGGCGATTTGCCTGGTGCTGCGTTACTACTTCCAGGAACTTCGGTACCAGAAGGCGAATGTTCCTGTTTATTCCATCAACGAGGCGTCGAAGCGGTTGCACGAAAAACTCGGGTTCCAGCTCGAAGGGCGACTCCGAAACAGCGTCTACACGCGGGGTGAGTTCTCCGATCTGCTTTGGTACGGGCTGACGATCGAGGAGTTCCGCTCGCTGCACGGCGCATATTGGCGGTAGGGATGTCGATGATACCGAACGGTACTCCCTTGGCTGGCAAGCTCGTTCGGTTGCGCGGTGTAGCGCTGGAGGACACGCGTGATCATCTCGAACTCTTTGCCGACGATGCTGCTGCTCTCTTCATGGATGTGACGCCGCCACCGCAGTCGGAAGCAGCGATCGACGACTGGACATCGTGGCTTGCACGAAAGATCCCAACAGGCCCAAACCGATTTTTTCAGATAGAGAGGTTGGCCGATGGGGAACACGTCGGCGGTTTGAGGACAAACGACGCCGATCCTGCCGCTGGAGTATTCAGCTACGGGTTGCAGATCCTGCAGAAGCACCGCGGTCGAGGCTATGCGCGGGACGCAATCACCGTGTGCCTGCGGTTCCATTGCATGACGCTCCGGTATGAATCAGCTCACGTCTATGTGTTCGAGAACAATCTGGCGTCGATCCGATTGCATGAGCAGATTGGCTTCACACTCGAGGGACGCCAACGCCGTTCTGCATTCTACAGTGAGGAGTTCCTCGATTTGCTGAGATACTCAATTGCGAAGGAATCCTTTCTGAAGCTTCATGGCGCGTGACACGTTACCCAAACAATGGGATGCTCGTCGCGGACATCGACGGGCAGCGTCGATGACGTTTTATCCACAGTCAGGAGCAACTGCCGCGTGTCAGTGAAAATTGCGATTTCATCCTATTCGTTTCATCGGTTCGGGGGCGGACCCGAGGGCAATGATGCTCCCTCGATCGAGCAAATGATCGATCGCTGTGTCGAGCTGGGAGTCGACGGCATCGAGTTGCTCTGGGAACACCTGACCCTGAACGACAAGGCCACGCCCGATGCGCTGCACGAATTGCACCAGTACGCCGCGATTCGAGGAATCACGCCGGTGACTGTCGCCGCTTCCCACAATCCGGTGCAGACAACGCCGGAAGCGCGCGCCGCCGAACTCGACAAGCTGAATCGAACCGTCGATGCGGCGTCGGCCCTCGGGGCGCCGTTTGTGCGGGCGCACGGCGGGCGATGGCACACAATTCCAAACTTCAAGGAGATGTGGGACAACCGCGGCGAGGAACCCGCCGCCGAAGGCTACACCCTCGAACAGAGCTACGATTGGGCGATCGAGGCGTTGAAAAAGGGGGCAGAGTATGCTGGATCGAAGGGCGTCACCCTCGTGCTCGAGAACCACTGGGGGCTGACCGGCACGGCGGAGGGCACGAAGCGAACTCACGATGGCGTGAACTCACCGTGGCTGAAGTACGTGCTCGATACCGGCAATTTTTTTCACTTGCCAGACCCGTACGCCGAAATGGAAGTGTTTTTCCCAGACCTGGCGATTCTCCATGCCAAGGTGTACCTGGGTGGCGCGATGATCCCGGCCGACCCTGAGATCGACTATGTGCGGATCGCGAGCATGCTCGGCGAGATCGACTACAACGGTTATGTCTCGATCGAATTCGAGGGCAAGGCGCACCCCGATGAGGGCATTCCCGATGGGATCCTGACCGTCCGCACCGCCTTCAGGGATTGAACGCACATTCGTGGATTTCTGTGCTCGCCGCCCGTACGGGATGGAACTTGACTTCGCATTGGCTGAAAGCGGGTCGATACGGGGTCGATTCCTACGAGATACGCCCGTCTCGGGCAAGCAAGGCAGGCACTTCTTCGGCGGGGAGGGGATGTCCGAGATGGAGTCCTTGCCCGCGATCGCACCCGATGTCGCGAGCGCGGTCGACGAGGTCGCTGGTGTCAAGGCCAACGGCGGAGACAGTGATGTCCGAGCCTGAGG
>JACCUV010000166.1 GCA_013698495.1 Chloroflexia bacterium | reverse complement strand
CCAGCGAGAAGATCGACTCCTACGGATATCCGGAACTCCACGTCATCTTCGATGGAATGGACTTCGACGTTCCGACTGAAGTGGAGGCTGGCTACCACGTCGTCGTGCTCGATCCTGACGAGGGTTTCTCTGCCTATGTCGATTTCATGCAGCCGCCCGCTGGTCTCGACCGTGACGAAGCGGTCGAGACAGCGCTGCGCGCCGCCGCCTGGGACGAAGTGGAAGAAGGCTGGACTTTCGGCGGCGGGTCGTACGCCTTCCAGGACAAGATCACCCGCTCCATTGTTCGCCTCGATCCGGGCGAATGGCAGATTGCAGCATCCTGGCAACTCGACGAAGACGGCGCCGACGAAACGATGGAGCTGTACCCACTCAACGTGACCGATCGCGGCGTCGGCGTCGCTGAGGAGATGGCCCCTGCGCCAGATGTCGTGATGGAACTCAACGATGTTGCGTTCGGCGGCCTGGACCAGTCGATCCCGGCCGGACCAACACTTTTTGAGGTGGCGAACGTCGGCGAGAAGCCGCGCCAGATGGTGCTCTTTCGCACCGATCGGGCACTGACCTCGGACGACTTCGGAGAGTGGTTCGGCGCCATGGAAACCGGAACGCCTCCGGCCGATCCGTTCGAGATGACCTGGGTCGGCTACGCCGCTCTCACCTCGCCCGGTTACTCAACCTGGATCGAGCTCGATCTTGCACCGGGCATTTACACCGCCACGAGTTGGGTGGTCGATCCTGAATCCGGCATGCCCGCCTTGCTCCTCGGCATGGTCCAGAGTTTCAATGTCGAATAGCGATGAATTGGCGTGCCGAGGCTATTCCAGGCTCGCGATCCTGCATCGATCGCTGGCCCCAGGACGTGAAGGAACAGAGACATGAATCGACGCATATTTGCTGCCGGAGCACTCGCGGCGGGAACCGGAATCGGTCGCGTTTCGGCGCAGGATCTGCCCGGACCACGCGCCAGCGACGGATTCCTGTCCGAGCCGATTGAATTGGCGGAAGGTCTCCTGCTGAGCGACTACCGGTTCCTCGCGGACAACTTCAAGGCCAACTTCCTGGGCGAGATCGAAAACACGGGAGATGAAGCGTTCGACGGGCAGGCGCTGAACGCCACGTTCCTCGATGCGCAAGGAGGGCCGATCGAGTCCATTTATCCGATCCCCCTGATTCCGGTGATCCAGCCCGGTCAGCGGATTCCCGTGACCGGCTCATTCAGTGAGTTCAACCCGATTGAGGACGACTGGAGTGAGGCGACATTCGCGATCTGCGGCGAGCACCCGAAGCATGAGTACACCGAGCGCACTGCCCAGTTGGACCTGCGGATCGAGGAACTGTCGGAAAACAGGGAACACGATTCCTACCAGGCCGAAGGCACGATCCGGAACGAGGGCGAGGCCGACGCCGAATCGGTTGAGGTCCATGCGATCTACCGGGACGACGAGGATCGGCTGATCGGGCTATCCCTGAGCCGAATCGACGATCCAATACAGGCTGGAGGCGATGCCGCGTTCTCGATTGAAGCCGAGCTCAGCTTCGCGCTCTCCCCGGCATACAATCCGTTCGCCTTCATCGATGGCGAGTACACGGTGGAGCTGATCGTCTGTATTGGTCGTCCAGGAGGGTACGCGATCGAGTGTTGACTGGGGTTGATGAGTTCCAAAATCAACACCCGAATTACGCTATTCAACGTATGTCCGTGAGCCGTGCTTCCCCGTAGCATGCTAGTGGAGCGTCATGAGGCGCCTTGAAAGCGTTACAAGGGAGAAGAATCCATGAAGCGGTTGTTCACTATAGTCGCGGTCAGTCTTCTGTTCTCGCTTGTTGCCCCTGTCGCCGCGCAGGAGGCCACTCCGGGGGCATCCGAATCACTCCTGGCCGGCCTCGGTTACGCTGAGCTCCTGATCAGGGCAGATGGCGCCGACGTGGAATTGCCAGACCAGGTCACTGCCGGTCGAACCCTTATCGTCTACGAAAATGTGGGCCAGGATTCGACGCACCCGTTCATGCTTCGCCTACCCGATGACCTGGCTGTCGATGAGGCCTTGGCCGACCTCGGTCCCGAGGCGATGGAGCCGCCCGCGTGGTTCCTCGACGCAGAATTTCCCGGATTTGTAGGGGAAACTCTGCCAGGACAGACCTCATTCGCCGTCGTCGACCTCGTGGCGGGTCCGCATCTCGTTCTCCACGATTCCGCTGTCCTCCTTGACGTGGTGGGCACTGACGACGCGTCCGTCACGGCCGAGGATCCATCCGCGGACGCTACGGTGAGCTTGTTCGAGATGGGATACGAATTCCCGGATACGATCGATGCTGGCCGCCAAGTGTGGGAGGTCACGAATACCGGTCAGGAGCCGCATGAATTGCTGCTCGTGAGTTCGACCGTTCCAGTGACAGCTGAGCAAATCATCGCGCTGTTCAGTAGCGAGAGCGAAGATGAAAACGCCACGCCGGTCGGAGGAGGCCCATCTTTTGCGAATATTGATCCGGTCGGCGGCCTCGGCTGGCTTTCGGCAGGCGCCACTGGCTGGACTGAAGTAGACCTGCAACCAGGTCACTACGCCGCGATTTGCTTCGTGTTCGACCCTGAAACGGGCATGCCGCACCTGATGTTAGGAATGGCCGACGTCTTCACTGTGGGCGACGATTGATTGTTGAAAGTTGAGTTCTGGTTGACATTCCGCGTTTCTAAGGACAAGTTCGGTCGCCCACAAGCGCCGAGGCCGTTGAAGGAAATACGCTAATCAACGTATGTCCCCGCCGGGCGCCGCCACCTACGATGGAAATGGGACGCGATTGAGCGCCTTTGTAACTCTTACGAAAGGGAGAAATCCATGAAGCGGTTGTTTGCGATCGTCGCGGTTAGTCTTCTGTTCTCGCTGGTGGCTCCCGCCGCCGCGCAGGACGCCACACCGGAAACCGGGCCATCGTTGCTCGCCGAACTTGGTTACCCGGAGTTGCGGGTCACCTCCGACGGCGCTACGTCCGACATGCCCACCGAGCTCGAGGCCGGACGCTATCACATCATCCTCGAGAACACGAGCGAGGTGGATATCGACCTCGAGTTCTACCAACTGCCCGAGGGCACCACGATCGAGGATTTGGAGGCATTTTTTGCGGAAGTGTCCGAGTCCGAGGGTCCTGGGTTCGCGGTGCCGGACTTCTTCTACGACATGGTCTTCAATGGCGGGGCGACCAGCCTCGCCGGAGAGACCGGTGAGGTCGTCCTCGATTTGATGCCGGGCGAGTGGGTTGTCAACCTCCTCACCTATGACCCGGAAACCGACGAAACCGCAGACGTTCTCAACACCCTCACAGTGACTGGTGAGGAGCCCGAGGTCGAGGACGTTGCAGGCGCGATCGAGATCGTGATGGCCGAGATGTATTTCGAGGCGCCCGAGACGATTGTGGCTGGACCGCAGATTTGGAACGTCGTCAACAATGGCCTCCAGGTCCACCATGTCGTTCTCTCTCTCGTGCCTGATGGTACTACCGAGGCGCAGGTGCTCGAGTTGGCAAGCTCGTTCGGCCCACCTGCATCCCCAGAGGCGGGCGCCACGCCGGTCGAGCCGGCACTCTCGTTCGAAGATGTCGAGGACGTGTTCTACAGCCTCTTGTTCTCGAATGGCCAGTCCAACTGGTACGAACTCGATCTCCAACCGGGAACCTACGCCATGCTCTGCTTCATGCCCGATCCGAGTGGCACATCGCACGTGATGCTCGGCATGATCGAGATCTTCACTGTCGAGTAACCACCCGACGTCTCGGCGTTGAGGAGTCAGCGGGCCGCCTGCAATTCGCCTGGCGGCCTGCCTCGATCATCTCACTATCAATTCGATTGCGCTGTTGCTATGCTGCTAGATACGGGTCGCCACGAGGGGGGCCAGCACGTTTGAGGAGGTTTCACCGATGCGTCGCACCAACCTGTTCTTCCTTTCGGCCGTCATACTGTTCGGGACCTTGCTTCTCGGAGGTTTGGGATTCGTAGCCGCCTAGGACGCCACTCCCGAGGATTCTATGGGCCATCCGCTTATCGGTTCGTGGATGATCGTCGATGCTGACGATCCCGAAGGAGTGCCGTTCTTCGGCAGATTTTCCGCCGACGGAGGTTATGCCCAGGTCGACCTCGATGGGGCGGCACTAGGGGCGTGGGAGCCAACTGGTGATACCACCGCCAACCTGACGTTCTCGTTCGTGGACGACGAAGTCGGTATGGGCACGATTCGTGCC
>JACCUV010000113.1 GCA_013698495.1 Chloroflexia bacterium | reverse complement strand
GCCGACGAATTCGTCGGCATCCTCGGGTACAGCGATGAGGAGTTGGTTTCGTCCGACTACCGGCACGACTCCCGTTCGTCGATCATCGATGCGAAGTCGACGATGGTGCTCGGCGAGAACATGGTGAAGGTCGTCGCCTGGTACGACAACGAGTGGGGCTACTCCTGCCGAGTGGCCGATCTGGTGGCGCTTGTCTGTGAGCAAGGCTTCGGCGAGTAGTCCCAGAACGATTGGTGTAGGGCCGCGGACCTTGTGTCCGCCCGCGCCAAGAATAGGGCCGCGGAGCTTGCTCCGCCCGTCCTGGTGTCAACGGGATTACCTGTTGCCGGTCGGTCCAAAGCGAATTGCAGGTTGATCAACGGACCGGAATTCGAGAATAGTGCTGTCATTCCGAGGAACGAGGAATTTTTGGCTCTCCCACCGCATGGCATCCCGCGATGACCAAACGTTCGATCACCGAAGCAATTGTTCGCGGCAAACGGGTGCTCGGCCGCGTTGATTTCAACGTGCCAATGCGGAACGGCGCGATCGAGGACGATTCGCGAATCGCCGCGGCCCTGCCGACAATTCAGTGGCTGGTCAAGAACGGCGCTCGCGTCATTCTCTGCAGTCACCTCGGACGCCCAAAGGGCAAGGTTGTCGACGATTTGCGGCTCACGCCGGTCGCCCAACGCCTCGCGGAACTCCTGGGACAACCCGTGACCGCGCTTCGCGACATCACCGGCCCCGCTGTCAGCGCCAGCGTCGAGGATTTGACCGACAGCGATGTCGTGCTCCTCGAAAACGTGCGCTTCGATCCCCGCGAGGAGGCCAATGATCCCTCACTGGCGCGCGAACTGGCGGACCTGGCGGACCTGTATGTCAACGATGCGTTTGGCGCGGCCCATCGCGCCCATGCCTCGACCGAGGGCGTGGCGCACAGTGTTCCCGCCTACCTCGGTCTCTTGATGCAAGCCGAAATCGACGCCCTGACGCACTTGCTCGACGCTCCAGATCGTCCGTTTGTGGCGATTGTCGGCGGGGCCAAAGTCTCCGACAAAATCGGTGTGCTCAAGCACCTCTTGCCGTTGGTCGACTCGCTCCTGATCGGCGGCGGCATGGCCAACACGTTCCTGCGCGCGCAGGGTCATGCGGTCGGCAAATCGCTCGTCGAACCCGACCTCGTCAGCGTCGCGTCGGAACTGATGCAATCGGCGGCTGTTCGCGAGGTCGAGATCGTTCTCCCGACCGATGTGGTCGTAGCGCCATCGATCGACGCCACCGCTGGCGAAGTTCGACCCACGAGCGAGGTTGGCGGGGACTCGGCGATTTTCGACATCGGACCGGAGTCGGCCAGGAGGTATGCCAAGGTCATCGCCAGCGCCAGGACCGTATTCTGGAACGGCCCACTCGGTGTCACCGAGAACAAAGTGTTTGCGGGCGGCACCGCCGCGGTGGCCGAGGCGGTGGCCAGGTCCAGCGCGTACACCGTGCTCGGCGGCGGCGATTCCGTGGCCGCGATCGAACAGCTCGGGCTGGCGGATCGAATCGCCCACATTTCGACTGGCGGGGGCGCCTCGCTGGAGTTCCTTGAAGGAAAGTCCCTGCCAGGCATCGCCGTGATTCCGGAGAACGCATGAGTTCATCCACACTTCCGTACGTCATCGGCAACTGGAAAATGAACCTCGATGTCGAGGGCGCAATGACCCTCGCGATCGCAACCGCTGAAATGGCCGATTCGGCAGTCGACGAGGTCGGCGTTGGTATTGCGGCCCCTTTTCCGTGGATACCGCTGATTGCCAGCGAACTTGCTGAATCGAGCCTGCTTATTGGCTCCCAGGATGTATCTGCTCACGACTCGGGCGCTTTCACCGGCGAGGTCTCAGCGGGCATGCTGGCGCCTTGGTGCACATTCGCCATCGTCGGGCATAGTGAACGACGCCAGCATCATCGCGAATCGGACGAACTCATCCGGGACAAACTCGAATCGACGCTGGAGAGTGGCATGGCCGCCGTAGTATGCGTCGGCGAAACACAGCGTCAACGCGATGCCGGAAAAGCCCTGGACGTGGTTGCGCGGCAGATCACAACCGCCGCCGGCCATCTCGAAGGGGCTCGACTGCGGAACATCCTCGTCGCCTACGAGCCGGTGTGGGCGATCGGGACCGGCCAAACTGCCCAACCGGACGATGCGCAGGCGATAGCCGCGCACATTCGGTCGCTTCTTGCCGAAGTCGATTCCGAGGCGTCCCATGAGATCCCGATTCTCTATGGCGGGAGTGTGACCGCGGACAATGCCAGCCACTTCTTCGAACAAGAGGACATCGACGGCGCACTAGTCGGTGGGGCGAGCCTCATTTCCGAATCGTTCTTCCAGATCGTGCGTGCGGCCGTTGAAAGTGGTGAGTAGCGGGTTGGCCCGAAGACGCTGCTGATGGTACGCTGCATGCGACGCGGAGACGCGAATTCACCGTTGATCGCTTTGAAGAAGGAATACCAGACTCGTGGATGTCGCTCTCAACCTGGTCACGATCATCGTTTCAATCCTGTTGATTGGGGTAACCCTGCTGCAAACCAAGGGATCGTCGTTCAGCGGCGCATTCGGTGGCGGGTCCGATTCCATTCAGCGCACGCGTCGCGGGTTTGAGAAAACGCTGTTTCAGTTCACAATCGGCATTGCCGGGTTTTTTCTGGTGCTATCGATAATGAGCAGCATCTTCCTGAGCAGTTAACGTCGTCAGACCTTGAATTCGACTTTTTGCGCGAATTAACGAAGTTTGATTGGTCCGATATCCGGACACAGGAAGGAGCCGTGACACACCCGGAGGACACGCGGTCGACGCCTCTGGAGGTAGCCCTCCGACGTTGGACCATAGAGAGATACGCTTGCGTGTGGTGTGTCACCATTCTACCATTCGCGCGTTGAATTCGGCATTGGACAGACCTACACTATGAATCGCCGCTTGACGACCGCGTTGGGCGTCCAATTCACCCCAACAGTCGAGCACGCAACACCAAATCCAAGGAGGAATCACGACGATGGCAGGCATCGGAGTACCTGAACTGGCCATTGTGCTAGTCATCATTGTTATCATATTTGGCGTCGGCAAGCTCCCCGAAATCGGTGGAGCGCTCGGCAAGGGCATCCGTGAATTCAAGACCGAATCCACGACCGAGGAGAAGGAAGAGCAGGAACGGCTGGAAGCGGGAGACTCCAAGACCGCATCGACCCTGACCACGACCTCCAACTCCGCCAAGGACGACAACACGGTCAAGGTTGGCGGAAGCCGCGCCGACGAGATCTAGCGCCACGAGGCAACGATTGTCGGTTCCCGAGCGTTGCAACTGTGAGGGACGCGGGGGTCAACCCATGCGTCCCTTTCTGTTGTATGCGCTCCACGGTTGAGGTAGTTCACGGGCATGACCGATCACCACACCCAGGTTTCTCGAGACCTTCCTGACAGACGCGGCATCCCGATGGACTCCAGCTCAGGGGCCGATTCAACCGCACCCACAACCGAACGCAAGAAATCGCACTCGGTGGTCCGCGAAGTCATCGAAACACTGCTGCTGGCGTTGTTGATCTTCGTCGCGGTCCGCGCGGTTGTGCTTAATTTCCGGGTCGATGGCGTCAGCATGAACAGCAGCCTCGCCAACAACGAAATGCTGCTTGTCAATCGCAATGCCTACTTCTCACTCGACCAGGACAAATGGCTGGGCTGGATTCCAGGCACGGATTTTGACGATGACGACAGATGGCGTCCATTTGGAACGCCAGATCGAGGCGACATCGTTGTGCTCAATCCACCAGCATCGCGAAATGCAGACAAACCGTACATCAAACGCGTGATCGGGTTGCCAGGCGACACCTTCGAAATTCGGGACGGGGCGATATTCATCGATGGCATTCGGCTTGTCGAACCCTACCTCGACGACGGCAAACGAACGACTTGCGAGGAATCGTCCAACGTGTGCGGTCCCATCGAAGTGCCGGCGGATTCAGTGCTGGTGCTCGGCGACAACCGCAACAATAGCGAGGATTCGCGCTTTTTCGGGTTCGTGCCTGTGGACAACATCATTGGCAAGGCGTGGTTGTCGTACTGGCCAACAGATCAAATCGGGGTGGCTCCGCACAACGACTATCCGGAGCTCGACGACAGCAACTAGCCTGTCGCCGTCCCGGCGATGTCCGGACGTCCCGGCGTTCCGGTTGCCGGGATTTGCGCCCAGGCTCGAATCCGGGTGTACTATAGGGAACGGGAAGATTGCGGAGGTCCGAATGGTTGTTCACGCTCGCGATGACCACGCAGATTCCCGCAACCGGACCCAACCGGCCACTCGCCAGGACTTTCGATGTCAGAGGGCCTGACCATGATTGAAACGACAGTCGAAAGCATCCGTGTCAGTCTCGTGACCCAGAATCGGGTCGTCATCCTCAAGGAGGTGGAGGGCGAACGTCACCTCCCGATCTGGATCGGCGCCTACGAGGCCGAAGCGATCGCGATGGAGTTGCAGGGCATTCCCGCGACCCGTCCGCTTCCCTACGACCTGATCCGGACGATGCTGACCGATCTGGGCGTCACAATCGAGCAGGTCCTCATTTCCGAACTCAACGATCAGGTGTTTTTCGCCCGCATCGTGCTCGATCACAGTGGCCGAACGCTGGAACTCGATTCCCGCGCCAGCGATGCGATTGCGATCGCCGTTCGCACCGGAACCCGCATCTTCGTCGACGACTCGATCATGGATCAGGTCGGCGTTGCGATGGACAGCGACGATGCCGATGACATCGACATCGCCGAGCGGCTCGACCAAACCGAGCCCGACGCGCCGCGGGAGCGCGAGACGCAAACCAAAGCGCAACCGGAAGAAGGTTTGGGCGTGTTTCGCGATTTCATCAACTCGCTGGACCTCGACGACTTTGACAAGAAACGATCCAACTAACCTGTACCCGGCGCCGCTACGGCGACGCCTCGCTACCCGATAGAAGGAACCATGGAATCAGAAGTCCGCATCAAGCGAATTGTCCTCAAACGCATGGAACGATGCATTGTGTGCCATCGCCATTTTCATCCAGACGACATCACCGTGATCTCCCGCGAGAGCGAAATGTGGACGATGCTCGTCGAGTGCACCGATTGCCATGCCCGCAACTTCGTGGCGGCCGTCCTCAACGATGGTGATCCCGAAGAGGCGCAGCTCGCATTGCGACGTTTGAGCGAGCAGGCGGTCAGCGACTTCAAGGAGCTTCAGCCGCCGGAGATCATTGCCGAGGCTCCATTCGATACGACCAGTGAACCCGTCTCTGCCTCCGATGTGGTTGACATGTACGAGTTCCTGAATACGTTCGACGGAAACTTCAAGGCGTTGATCAAGCCTTGACCGACGCTCGTTTCGAATCCGGGTTGGAAAACGTCACCACCAACGTCGACGCGGTCACCGCGGTCGATCTTTTCCCTTGCGCTCCCCTCTGGCAGTCGGCAACCGACTGGTATACTTCCCGCGATAATGTAAGACCCTTTTCAGGCTGCCGCTCGACGAAATCGTCAATGGGTTGACGCGGCAGGGAGGTTCGCCTGGTGGCCAACGCCGAATCAGCGCACGTCGTTCTTCCGGTCCCGGCGCCGTACACCGGGCGCCAGGAGATCGACCTCGATATCGTGCGCGAACTTGTTTCCCATTTCACATTCGATGACTTTGAGGAAGCGCAAGAGCTGATCCTCTCCGCGCTCCAGGAAGTCAACGAACATTTCGGTTGGGTCTCGCCGGAGGCGGCACAAATCGTTGCCCAGCAACTCAACACCACAGTCAACCGTGTGTTCGGTCTGCTCACATTTTACGCGGATTTCCGCACCGAGCCCCGCGGTCACCACCACATGTTGATCTGTCATGGCATGGCGTGCTATGTGATGGGTTCGCAGGCATTGGTGCAGGAGGTGCAAGACCGTTTCGGGATCGACGATGGCGAAACAACTGGCGACCTCCAGATCAGCATCCAGGTTGTCAATGGCTGCCTGGGTGTTTGCGACAAGGCGCCGGTGGTGAAGATCGATGACGACTATCACGGTCCTGTCACCCCTGAAGAGTTGACGAGTTTGCTTCATCGGGCGGTCGAAGGTCACGGCGCGATGCGCGAGGAAAGGATGAGCAATGGTCAACGCTCCCATGGATAGCCGCTTGACCAGGCTCGAATCCAGGGAAGACTTTCTCGAGCTTCGGGCGCGCGCTCAGTCCCGCTGGCAAAATCTGTGGGAAGGCGGCCAGACGGTTGTCAGTGTCGGCATCGGCAGCAGTTCGATCGCCAAAGGCGCGCTGACCGTGCTCGATACCTGCCGCGCGGAACTCGGAAATGTCGCCACGATCCGCGAAGTCAGCGGCAATGGCGCGTTCTGGATGGAGCCATGGATCGAGGTCCGCCGACCCGGGGAACCACCTGTCGTGTACGGCCAGATCGAACCGACCGACGTCGTCGCGGTGTTCAACGGGGAATGCGACGATCTGGCGGTTGGCGTCCGCGGCGATACGCCGCTGGGCAACATCCCCTCGCTGAATGAGCATCCGTTCTTCAAGGACCAACTGCAAGTCATCTCCCGCAATGCGGGTGTGATCGAACCGGATTCGATTGAAGACGCGATCGCCCGCGGCGCCTACGATGGCTACTTCAAGGTGTTGTTCGAGCTGAGCGCCGAAGAAGCGATCGCCGAGGTCACGGCCGCGAATGTGCGAGGCCGTGGCGGTGGCGGATTTCCGGCCGGAATCAAATGGGAAAGCGGTCGCAAGGCACGAGTCACGGAAAGATACGTGGTGTGCAACAGCCACGAAGGCGAGCCCAACGTCTATAAGGACCGCCACCTCCACGAATGCGACCCGCACCGCATCCTCGAAGGTATCCTGATCGCCTGCATCGTCTGTGGCGCCGAACGTGGGTACAACTACATCGGGGGAGAGTACCCGCTGGCAATTCGTCGCTTCCGCCAGGCGGTGGCCGATGCCGAGCGACTCGGATTGATTGGCAAGAACGTTCTCGGCACGGGCAAGAATGTCGCGTTCCGGGTGCGCACCGGCGGCGGAGCCTACATCTGCGGCGAAGCCTCGGCCATGATGTTCTCGATCATGGGCGTGCGTGGACAGCCGCGGACCAAGCCGCCTCGTTCAGTTGAGGAAGGACTCTGGAAGCGACCAACGATCGCGAACAACACCGAGACCCTCGCCAATATCCCGGACATCATCGTCAATGGTGGAGAATGGTTCGCGGGACTCGGGACCGAGAGCAGCAAAGGCACCAAACTCATGACCGTCCAGGGACCGCTGGCCCGTCACGGCGTGGTCGAGGTCGAGATGGGCATGACCTTGCGGCAGTTACTCGACAATGTTTTTGGCGGCATGGCGGAAGGCTACACCTTCAAGGGCGTGCAAACCGGTGGCGTATCTGCTGGTCCGTTGACAGATCAACACCTCGATATCCCAGTCGACTTCGACTCCCTCGGGGATGTTGGCGGCATGCTGGGGTCTGGCGGCTGGGTCATTTTCGATGAATCCGTCAATGTCGTCGATTTCGCTCGATATTTGACCGCCTTCAATCGCTATGAGTCGTGTTCGAAGTGCGTTCCCTGTCGCCTGGGAAATCCGGCGCTTGTCGAAATCCTTGATCGCATCCGGTTCGGCCGGGGAACGATGGACGACCTGACGCTCATCCAGCGCACCAGCAAGCACATCATCGAGCTTTCCCTCTGCGGGTTGGGGCAAGTCGCGCCGGTTCCACTGCTGGGCATGATGGAGCACTTCCCCGACGAATTTGCGCACGCCGTCAAATACGGGACCGTGGCCGCTCCGCCCTTGTCGCTGGCCGCTGATTAATACGCTATCACGTACTATCGTACTGTCATTCCTCGGTCATTGCGACCGGGGAGTTTTGGTTGGCGCCCAATTGAACTCCCGACTCGTCTCGGCGCTCGAGGGTTTTCGACATGAAGTAGTCGAGAACCATGCCTACAGATCGACCGATTGGCCGACTTGCCGACGAATCGCCTCGTCGTACACGAAGCGGCCAACCACCACATCCTGAACCGCGTTTCCCACACTCTTGAAAAACGTAATTTCATCATCAGAGGTGCGTCCTCCAACTTTCCGGGTCACAAGGTGACCCAGCTCGCGTGAAATGTGATCTCTCCGAATGAGGCCCTCGCGCAGCGGAATGAGCAAGTCCCCCGCTTCCGCCAACGCCGGTTCCAACTGATCGACGACGACCAGCGCCCGAGCCACAGTTCTTGACGGAATCTCCCGCATGCGCGGAGTGAAAGACCCAACGCCATTGATGTGCGTGCCAGGTTGGAGATCAGCGTCCTCGAACACCGGAGTTGGAGACGAAGTGGCCGTGCAGACAATGTCGGCGTCGCGGACCGCCGCCGGCGTATCGAGGGAGGTTTCGAGCCGATTGACCAGGTCGGGCCAATCCTCACTCAAACGTTCGCGAAACCGATCCAGGCTCGCCCGGGATCGCGCCGTGACTATTACCCGTTCGATCGGGCGTACAGCGCAGACCGCGGCGGCCTGGGTGAGCGCCTGGGCGCCGGCGCCGATCACGGTCACGACCTTGCTATCCTCGCGTGCGAGCAAGTCGGTTGCCGCGCCGCTCACCGCGCCCGTGCGCAGCGCCGTCAGGTAGGCGCCATCCATGATCGCCAGCGGTTGCCCGGTTTCGTCGTCGATCATGGTCACCAACGATGCGATCGTGGGCAGGCCTCGATCGGCATTTCTACCGAATACCGAGACCACCTTGACGCCCAGCGCCGCCGCCGCGGGCACGTACGCAGCCATCACGAGCGACGTCGCCGATTCGGCATTCACTGCAAGCGAGAGTCTCAGGGGCGTTAGGGCACGCCCCTCCGACAGTTCAGCAAACGCCACTTTCACCAGTTCGATCGCCTTGGGCATCGACGCCAGGGTCTGAACGTTTTCCCGCGACAACACGAGCATTGGACTTCCACTCCCCTCACGCCGCCAGATCGGGGTTCTCGTTCTGAACCGCGTCAGCCACGTCTACTGTAAATCTAATTGTGACACCGTGGCACCCAACGGTCATTGTGGACTATCATGGTGTCCGTTCAGATGGGGACGTTGTCGTGTCAGTCTACCCCAAGATTCGGACACGGTGAACGTACATGCATGGCAATTTCGCGGTTTAGGCAACACTCGGCGAGAATCGCCAACGTTGCCTTGTAGACACGAAGCCATTCACGGTCTACAATCGAACTAATCCAGGCTCGGCCGTTCAACCAAGGGTGACGCGCAAACGCATCGGTAGGGGGATTCGTTCGCGAACGTACAGTCCAATTGGCTTCAGGATCGGTAATCCTGATTGGGGATACAGGGTTTGAAGTTGGATTCGAAACGGCAATGCTGCACGTGCCAATTCTTCCAGGAAGCTCAACTTTCTGGCAACGGATGGTGCACTCATCCCAAGCGCCAGGTCGCCAGTGACCTCAAAATTCTGGTGCGTGCCAAGGAAATCGCCTGCCGCAACACATGGGGAGACGACTTGTGGTCAGACGCCGCGTTGTCGGGCGCCACAACGCCTCCACAAAGCGCCACTCCTCGCAAAGGAATCAGCTTCGCCAATCAGCGATTCGAAGATGAAGTGACCTCGGTGGTCGATTCAACTGCCGGCAAGGCTGGGGGGCATGAATCTGATCCTGGCGTCAATCAACCCGACGACATGGTGGTGCAGACGTCCGTGCGCGCCGATGACGCGGCGCCTGCGCATCCTCGGTCAACAGCACGTCAAAACGACCACAACGCGCCCGCCATCGCCGATCAGGACGAACGAGTGCGACGCATGGCTCGAGGCAGCCGAGACGCTATCTTCTACGCCCGTGAGCGAGTGATGCAGCGCCGCGCTCTCACTCGTTCAACGATCGAGCCCGATTCCGGAATTGGCCAGACGGGGTCTACTCGGGCATCCGATGTTCGAAACCGCGCACAGCACGCCCACGGTCCAGCCGACACGTTTAACCAGAACCGAGGCGGCGTGGGGCGGCCCACGCCACCTGTTCCTCGATCCGAGGTCGAAGCTCGGGGAGATGCCTTGTCGCCCGCGGCCGGCGCCGACGTCCGCTTTGACAGCATACCGGTGGTTCGACCGGAAGTCGATTTACCGCGACTTCGCGAGTTCTTCCGCACCGATCCGGCGCTCAAGCGTGGAAACGAAAAGGGTGCTGCCCCGCTCTCAAGTTTCGACCTCGTGTTGCAGCGTGCCAAGCAGATCCAGGCTGCCGGAGCCATTGGTCGGGAAGACAGCCCGAATCCCCCTGCGCGGCCCGTCGCCGCGCCGCGCCGCGCCGCAAGAGACTTCGATCCTGACAGGCCGACCATCCGGTCCAACGCGAATGTCGTGTGGGATGTCGAAGGCGATCGGCTGAACGTCGCATTTGAGCGCGCCCGCGCCGCGATCGATGAGCGACCGAGCGCGCCGGACGACGAACTCGCGCCCTATGCGGTAGACCTCGATTACCTGGTCATCGCCGATGCGGCTCCCGCAAGCTTCGATTCATCGTTTTCCGATGAGCCGGACTTTGAAGTCGATTTTGACGACACCAATGCGATCGCCCTGCACAACGGCGAGATTGACGACCACGACACCATCGATGGACAACAATCGTTGGCCGATGACTGGTACGACGATGGGTATTCAGTCGATACGTATATACGTAACGGTCAACAAGAATCGCCGCGGACAAGTTGGTGGCGGGCGCTCAACTTTGGGATGCGACGACGCTATCACGACGTGGTGAGCCAAGGTGGGGCAGTCTCCAGCGCCGTCTACGATGAGACTGTGGCGTTTGAGGGTGATTACGAGTATCCGGAATACTATCGCGCCCCTTCCGACAGCGACTGGGATGACCCGAGCTGGGAGCCCGCGGACCCGTTCGCCTCAGTATCCCGCTCCGAACCTCTCCCGCATGCGGCGACGAGCCGGCAGAGCTGGTTGGAAGACGAGTACGAGTTCCCGGATCCCCAACCCGCGGCCTGGTCGGAGGCCCGCGCCGTGCTCATGGCCAGACCGGCGGAATTCGCGCTGTCGGCGGCCCAGCCGGCGCCAGGACACTCCAATGCGCCATCGGAAGTTGCAGACCAAAATCACCACCACGATGACGCCGTTGCGGAACTCACAACGTCGCGACGACCCGAACCGACGTTTTTCGCGATCGATGAACCAGGCGGAATGGACGCGTTTCGTTCCGCGCTATTCGGGACGGACGACACCTCCCCGCCACTCTTTGAGCCATTCGAAGTCGGAACTCGCGAGCCACGCGTGAATGGTGGAGACCGACGGTCGGTTGATTCTTCCACCGGTCGCGGGACTGCTGTGGCGGTTCTCGCTCGGCCCGGTCAATCAACTCTACCGCGTGGACACCACCACCAACTCGAGTCAACCCATACCGTCCGCAAGCGGGTGCTACTCGATTCAGGCTTTGACCTGTCCGATGCGCTTGCCGACCGGGAAGAGGAGCCCGACAGAGTCTTCGAGGTTGCGTCAAGAGTGCCCAAGTCGTGCAGCACCTGCCGCTCGTTTCGACCCTCCGAGACCGGGGATCGAGGACGATGCATGAACCATGACGCACCGACCTACCGGCAGATGGTCAATGCCAGCGAACTTACATGTCGATCCTCGATTGGCTTCTGGTGGCTGGCGGCAGATACAAGCTGGATCCCGCCAGCGAGTGCGATTCGCCCCGAAACGCCGCGCACCGATCGGTTGGTGGCCCACTCAGTTTCGCTCAATAAACCAGAAAGGCACGATGATCGTCGTGTACGTACGAGAATCTTTGACCAGAAACGTGAAAACAGCGGGTAGCGGCCCCGGCAAGGAGTACACTTCTGCGTAGCGAGTCGTGTTTTGTAGAGGGAACACGATTCGAACCGCAACAACCGAATGACCCGGCGCCGGTGTCGAACCTTGCCATGCGCGGATCCCCGCGACACCATCCTGAGCGCCATCACTCATGCACTTTCGACCCGCAATCGGGTTCAGCAGGATCGTCTTATGTCCGGATTTGGAGAAACGCTGCATCAGGCGCGCGCCCATTTGGGTGTGACGCTTAAGGAAGCGGAACAGGCTACCCGAATAAATCGCCATCATCTGGCGGCGCTCGAGGAGGAGAACTTCGCTGCGCTTCCTCCGTTAATTTACCAACGGGGAATCGTTCGGAACTACGCATCATACCTGCAACTCGACCCCAGCAAGTTGCTGGTCATGTTCGAGGAGGCCCACGGCGGCAGCGGCAAGCTGCCAGCTGCCAATGTCGCCGCTGTTCCTCCAATCAATATGCCGAGCCATTGGGCGCCCAACTTCGCGATCATCGCGTTTTCGGTCGTGTTGAGCGCAATCGTCTTCGCCTGGGTGTATAGCGCGTTCGTGGCCCAACCTGACGTTGAGATCACACCGACCGTACCGGCGCCGACAGCGACGCCGTTCGAGAGCGACATCCCGGTGCCGACCAGAGAGGCCACCCAGGCGCCCGCCACCGCGACGCCAACCGAAGCGGTGACACCGACGCAAGCGGCGAGTTCCGGTTCTCGCGACGCCACGACGGACGAAGGTCAGTCGCAACGTCGCGGTGGCGACAATGTCCTCGACCGTGACGCAGCAATCGAAGAAGATGAGCCGCCAGCGGTCGATGAGGCCACGTCAATCGAACAGAGCGCGGATAATGAACAGTCGGTCCCGGAATCGGCACTCGATGAGTCCGAACTGACAAGCATCCAGGTGACGGCTGCCCAGGATATTTACGTCACGATTACCGCCGATGGCGTCGTTCAGTTCGACGGGAACCTCGCCGCCGGCCAGACCACCGGCCACGTTGCCGGCAACAGTTTCGAGGTTTACACCAGCAGGGGCGTCCACGCGGTCTTCACCAGCGCCTGTGGCGACGAGTTCCTGATGGGTTACGAATCAGGCGAGGCGACGTACCAGTTGCAAAAGCAATCCGACTCCTGCCCCCCGCTCTGAGAGCCATTCCCGCAACCCGCAACTTGAGACACGCCCGGCGTCAGCAGCGCCAGGCGTTTTCTTGCCTTGACGTGCCATGGTCCGGGATCGCGGTCAGCGTCCCCGCGGCGTGACAACGCGGACCGAGCCGGGATCGATCGCAATGCGAACCGGTGTGGCGCCGATCACATCGCCATCCAACTGCACCGCAATCCGCGGCTCAGCGACAATCTCGACCGTCTTGGTCGTAAACGAGGTGACATACGGAGACTCCATCATCTGCCGCATCGCCATGCGCGCCAACACCCGAGCAATCTCGAACGGTGTCGTCGCGGTGACGACGAGCACATCGAGTCGTCCATCGTCGAATGCGATTCTGGAGTCCAATTGCAATCGGGGCGCGACGATTGCGGGACCGTTGGCGACCAGCACGAGTGGGGAACGGACTCCCTCCAGCACCATTTCCTCCGAGCGGATCGTGAAGCTCGAAAGTGGTCGTCGCAGGGCCTTGATCGCCGCCGGAAGGTAGGCCATCCAACCCACTTTCCGCTTCAGCGCGGGGTCAGCGAGATCGAATAGCAGGCTATCCACACCTGCTCCAGCCATGTGGAGAAACGTTTGGTCCCCGCAAACTCCGGCATCGATTGTCCGAATCGCGTGGTCGTCGAAGAGCAGGCGCGTGGCCCGATGAGGATTAGTGGGAATTCCCAGTTCTCGCGCGATGATGTTTGTGGAACCGCCAGGGACGATGCCCAACGGGATTCCGGCTTCCCGCGCCACGCCGGCGACCTCGGAAACCGTGCCATCGCCGCCAATCGCGATCAGGAGGTCGGCGGCGGTCGCGTGGAATCGGGCAAGTTCGCCAGCGTGACTGGCACGCTGCGTTTCGTACACCTCAAGTCTGGTGGTGCGTGGCGCCGCGAGTCTCAGCAACTCCACGATCCGCGCCGCATTGCCGCGAGTCGCCGGATTCACGATTGCCACAGCCCGGGTGGGCGCGGGAGGCATACGCTCGATTCCTTCAGCTGGCCTGTCCGCCGCGGCTAGCCCTGCTCCTCGTCGGGGCCAAACACCTGGTCGACGATGTAGCTGGCCAGCCAGGTTGCGGCAGCGGTGAGCACAAGACCGAGGATACCGCGAACCGTGTTCTTCATCATGATGAAACTTCCCCATAGACTAGTCGTGCGACGTCGATGCGCCATGCGTCCAAAGCGAGCAACGGGGAGATGTTCTCCCACCACCAGCGTATTCTAAAGCTAATCGTACTGCCGACCGGTCGCGACCACACCCAGCAAAAAGAGACAGAGAAATGCCAGCAGCGTGACGTCTACTGTGGTCAGGTTGCCGTAGACATGGCGCCCACTTCCAGGCAGGAAGTCGAGCACGCGCGTTACGGGGCGGGTCAGGCCATAGACAAATTCACCGATCCACACGCGGTCGGAGACATCCAGCACCACCAATACCGTGCGCAAAACGATGATACTGCCGACCAGCGAAAACACGGTGAGCAACAACTCGGTCGCCAACTGCGATCGGGGAGAGAGCTGGATGCGGCGGCGATCGGCTTGCTCAAGCATCGGTTGTTTGCGGCTCCATCAAACGCACAATTTCATCCACAATCCGGGAAGCCACCACCTGTTTGTCGGCCTCGGGAAGTTGCAATGGTTCGCGATCCCGCGCAATCAATGTCGCCCGGCTTCGATCGCTGCCGATTGTGGCGACCGCATCGTTGGCAACGATCAGGTCGAGCCCCTTGGACTCCAATTTGCGCACTGCGTTGTCAAGCATGTGCTCGGTTTCGGCGGCAAATCCTACCTTGAGCAAACTGGCTGAGGGTACGCTGGCGACAATATCTGGATTCCTGACCAGACTGATTTCCAGGGAATCCTGCCCGTCCTGTTTCTTGATTTTCTGCTCGGCTTTGGCGGCCGGACGAAAATCGGCCACCGCCGCCGCCATGATCAGGATGTCTGCGTCGACAACCGCGCGGTGCACGGCCAACTCCATTTCACTCGCCGACTCAACGACGACCGCATCCCCCCACAACAGCAGGGGATCGACGCCATGGGTCGCAATCACATGCACATCGGCGCCAACGTCAAGCGCGGCTTCGGCCAGGGCAAGACCCATCCGGCCGGACGAGCGGTTCCCGACAAAGCGAACAGGATCGATCGACTCCTGGGTTCCGCCAGCGGTGACCACGACCTTTTTACCCGCCAGGGGACCACCCCTGCCGAGCGCCCTCCGCGCAGCAACCACAATCTCGGCGGTGGA
>JACCUV010000097.1 GCA_013698495.1 Chloroflexia bacterium | reverse complement strand
GAACACAGCCGACCGTCCCGGTCGCTGCGTCAGCAACGTTTTCCACGTCCCCCAACCGAAATCGCCGCCGATGCTGAGCACGCCCAGACTCAAGACCAGCGATCCGCCATAGAATGGAATGCCCTCGAACATCACCTGTACGAGCGAGGCGGGTAGCATCGAATCGAAGCTTTGGGCAAATTCGTTGCTGCCGGTCCGGTACGAAGTGTACGGAAATGCGTAGGCGAAGACGGTCGTCACCACCAACCAGATCGAGAGGATCGTCGAGGTGCTGGTGCGCTTGCGCAAAAGGAAGACCTCGGCCTTGACCGGGCCCGGGAAGTCAGCTGGCATGTCGTACCTCTTCATTGGTGAGTGTCAGGAAAATGTCTTCGAGGGATCGGCGATCGGTTCGAAGCTCGTGCACGGCAATTCCGGCTTCGACGAGGCGCCGGTTGACCATGGCCCCGTCGATCGCAACGTCCGCCGCCGTCGCGATCCGCAGCGTGTTGCCGGTAATCTCGATGCTGGCGATCCCGCGGAACTCGTCAACGATCTCCCGCGCCTGTTGAGGCTGGTCGACGCGCACGATCAGGGCTGCCTGGCCACGCAATTCGCCGACCGTCCCTTCGGCCACGATCTGGCCGCGAGCGATCACGCCGACCCGATCGCAAACTTGCTCGACTTCGTTCATGAGGTGGCTGGAGAGCAATACGGTTCGCCCCTCGTCGCCCAGGCGGCGAATTAACGTGCGCATATCGGCCATGCCGGCCGGATCGAGTCCGTTGGTCGGCTCATCGAGCAACAGCAGCGGAGGGT
The DNA here is from genome assembly GCA_013698495.1 of Chloroflexia bacterium. Taxonomy (GTDB): domain Bacteria; phylum Chloroflexota; class Chloroflexia; order Thermomicrobiales; family UBA6265; genus JACCYX01. The sequence goes on along the minus strand of JACCUV010000097.1, from coordinate 2,807 downwards.
CCTTGAGCAGGGCCGCGGCTACGCCGAGTCGCTGCTTCATGCCCAGGGAATACGAGGCAAACGAGTCCCTGGCTCGCGCCGCGAGGTCGACCTGGTCCAGGACCTCGTCGATCCGCCGCCGCTCGGCGCCGGTGTAGGCGGCCAGCATCTTCAAGTTGTCATGACCGGAGAGGAACGGGTAGAACGCCGGGGTCTCGATCATTGAGCCGATGTTGACCAACGTCTCGGGTGAACCGGGTTTCGATCCCATCAACGAAATGGACCCGCTCGTCTGTTCGATCAAGCCAAGCAACATGCGCAGGGTGGTCGTTTTGCCCGCGCCGTTTGGACCGAGGAAACCGTAAACTTCGCCGCGCCGGACGCCGAGATCGAGGGCGTCGACGGCGGCGATTGACCCGTAGCGCTTGGTCAGGCCACGGGTTTCGATCGCCAGGGCAGTGGTTTCAAGCGCGGCACCGTGGTTCACGATTGGGAGGCGATCGGCCCCGACAGGTCGGTTTGGTTTGACAGCGGCAGGCGCCAATATCGCCATGATGACTCCTTCCAGGCGCCGTTGCGGCGCAGTGCGGGGCGTGCACCCCTCTGGATCCATGAAACCTCAGTGCAGAGGAGGGATCATGCGCGCCTTGTGGAGATTGTGTGAACGGAACCCTGAGTAATTTTCTACTTCTTGCATATTGGGCGGCGCATGGTCGTTAATGCCTACTGTCGAGCGAAACGGGCCAAGAAAACTGGAGTAGCGATGGTGGGTACTCTAATAATTGTTTCATGCGGAAAGAGCAAACTCTGGGATCGCGATCCTGCTCATGGTCCCGCCAAAGCACAGGACGCATACATTGGCGCCCCATTTCGCATTAATCGTGCATATGCCGAACGGTTTGGGGATGAGTGGATAGTGCTGAGCGCCAAATATGGGTTTGTCCATCCCGGTTTTCAACTCGCGGGTCCCTACGACGTATCCTTCAAACATGAAAAGACCGGTCCGATCAATATTTCGCAGCTACAAGCGCAAGTGCAACAACTCGATCTTCACCGGTTCTCCACAGTAGTGGGTCTCGGTGGTGTGGAATATCGAAGGGTGATCGAACTGGCGTTCGCCAATCAACCCGTTTCACTCGAGTTTCCGTTCGCCGGTCAGAGGTTGGGTGTCATGATTAGGTCAACGATACGTGCCATCGACAGTGGGCAATCAGGAATCTCTTTGGATCGAGATAGTGGTTCGCCATGAAGGCGCCTGTTATCGAGTGGTCCTCTTGGAGCCCGTTGCCTGGGGCATCTGTGAATAGAGAGATACCGCGATCGCCAGGACTGTATCGCATCCGGAGGGTTGGTCACCTTGACCTCGATTACATTGGTCAGACCGGTCGAGGGCTTAGACAACGGCTCGCCGGGTTGCGGGGCGTTTACGACGAACAGATGCCTTACCGGGATCCTCATACCGCTGCGCCCGCGCTCTGGGCGCTACGCCATGCAGGGGGATGCGACTTCGAGGTGTCGACCGCGGCAATCGACGGTTCGACTCATTGGCGCAAAGGGATGGAAGCCCTCGCGATCGCCGAGTATCGAGCAGTCCATGGCGCTTCACCGACGATTGAATTCGGCAGGATGCCGCCTGGCTACCGTCCATCGTCACCGAACAACGCAGTGCTCGTGAAATTGGGCAAGAGAGTCCGTGGAGGCGCCTGTGAAGACTCCAATCTCCCGTGTCATGCCGTCGGTGTACCACCGGCGGGGCCGCTAATCGGTTCGCCCCAGTCGTCAGAATGGAACAATCACCATTGGTCGGAATGGATGTCCCGGGAAGACCTGAAACTGGCTAAACTCTTAGGTGGCGCGGGTCTCTATCGCATTCGAGGCGACGAACAAGACTCCCTGTTGTATATCGGTCAGGGAATCGTTCCCGGCAGACCCCTCGCGCATATCGCCAAGATCGGGATGCCTTGGCGCCCACAGGGCGTCATCTTCGGGTCTGCCTCACGCCTCGAATGCTCCTGGGTCCTGAATGGCGAATGGCTTCCTCATCATCGACTTGAACTTAAGAATGATTTGATCGCCGCCCATATGATCGCCACTGGAGACGTTCCCAGAGCACAGTTTCGAGGATAGCTGCACACCGGCAACTGGCGACAGTCAAGCAGTGCATTGCACAAAACAAAGCGGACGTAATCGAGCGGTGGGGGTGCTACGATGGGCGACAGTCGCCACACAAGATCGTTCGGCGGGACACTTCATCATCGGACAGGGAGACGCACGCATGGACGATCAGCCAATTTCACGACGAGTCTCGACGATCGCGTCGGCGACACCGTTTCACATGCTCCAGGATTTCTTTCACAACTCCGGCTACAGTGAGCGGCGACACGAGCCCGGGGTGCTCGACTTTACGTTCGGCGACCCGCACGATCGCCCATCCGAGGCCTATGTCGAGATTCTGCGCGACTGTGTCACTCCCCAACACGAACTCTGGTTTGCATACACGATGCACGATCCGAACGCCCGCGAGGCGGCAACGGCATCGTTGCGGCGGCTCATCGATCTCCCGTTCGAAGTCGATGACGTTCACCTGACAACCGGCGGGTTTGCGGCCATTTCGTCGGCTTTGAAGGCGGTCGGCGATCCGGGCGACGAGGTGATCTACAGTTTGCCGCCGTGGTTCCTCTACGAAGGTCTCGTGCTGGAGGCAGGTCTCGTTCCAATCAAAGTCCAGATCGATCGCGAAACATTCGACCTCGACGTGGACGCGATCGGCGCGGCGATCACATCGCGCACGCGCATCGTGATTGTCAACACGCCGAACAATCCAACTG
>JACCUV010000092.1 GCA_013698495.1 Chloroflexia bacterium | reverse complement strand
GCGGACGACGTGCTGGTGATGGCCGATGGCGAGATCGTCGAACATGGCGATCGCGAGATGCTGGCCAATGATCCAACCTCGCGTTTCGCTGGGCTACTGCGAAGCGGACACGAACTGGTCACGAGCCGTGAGGCGACGCCATGACGCCATGGCAATTGCTCAACTCGCTGGGCAGATACCATCGCTGGCTCTTCTTCGCCACCGGTTTCAGCGTGCTGATGAGCGCCTATATCCTGCCTCTCGTGCCGGGGCTGATCATGCAACGTTTCTTCGACGACCTCTCCGGCAACGCGGCGGTTGGCGCGAATAGCTGGACGTTCCTCGTCTTGTTGGTGGCCGTGGGAGTCGCGCGCTCGATGACGATGATCCTGGGCGCGACGGAATCGATACTCCACATCGTTGTTGGCGCCTTGCTGCGGAAAAACATCCTGCAGCGGATCCTGACGCATCCGGGCGCGCGCTCGGTGCCGGTTTCGCCCGGCGAAACCGTGAGCCGCTTCCGCGACGATGTGCAGGCTGTCTGCATGTTCCTGGCCTGGACCTTCGACCCGATCGGTCAGTTCGCGATGCTGGCGATTTCCCTCGTCGTCCTGATTTCGATCGATCCGTTGCTGACGATCGGGGTGTTCCTGCCTTTGCTGGCGATCGTGGCGCTGGTTTCGCAAATGGGGAAACGGATCGAACGTTTCCGCAAGGCGAACCAGGAGGCAATCGGCAATGTGACCGGTTTGCTCGGCGAAATGTTCGGCGCGGTTCAGGCCGTGAAGGCATCCGGGGCCGAGAGTCGTGTGGTCGGCCACTCCCGCACGGTCAACGATGCCCGGCGGCGGGCGACATTGAGGGACAGGGTATTCAACGAGTTCCTGCGATCTGTGTCGGCCAACCTGGCCAACATCGGCACGGGGCTGATCCTGCTTCTGGCGGCGGGCAAGATTCGCGAGGGAGCGTTCACGGTTGGCGATTTCTCGCTGTTCGTCTCCTATTTGGGTGGGCTCTCGGTGGCGGCGAGCTTTATTGGCCTGTACCTGACCCAATGGCGACAAATTGGAGTGTCGATTACCCGCCTGACCGATCTGATGCAGGATGTTCCACCATCCGATCTCGTCGAGCACGGTCCGGTGTACCTGCGCGGTCCATATCCGGAGATGGCGCCGGTTCCACGGATCGGCGACGATGCGCTGGAGTCGCTGGAACTTCGCGATCTCAGTTACCACTACCCGGATACCGGGCGCGGGATCGACGATGTGTCTTTCACCATGGCGCGCGGGACGATGACGGTAATCACCGGCAGGATCGGGGCCGGCAAAACGACACTGGTGCAGACCTTGCTGGGCTTGTTGTTGCCGGATGCGGGCGAGACTCGCTGGAATGGCCGGCTCATCAACCGGCCGGACGAGTTTTTCGTCCCGCCGCGCAGCGCTTACACGCCGCAATCGCCGCGCCTCTTCAGCGAATCGCTGCTGGACAACATTTTGCTTGGACTTCCGGTGGGTTCCGTCGATCTGCCAGCGGCGATGCACGCGGCGGTGATGGAACAAGATGTCGACACGCTGGAAGACGGACTGGAAACGATGGTCGGGGTGCGCGGCGTGAAGCTCTCCGGGGGGCAGATGCAGCGGACAGCGACGGCGCGGATGTTCGTGCGCCCGGCGGAACTGTATGTGTTCGACGACCTCTCCAGCGCGCTTGATGTCGAGACCGAGCGCGTGTTGTGGGATCGGTTGTTCGAGAAGACGGGTGTGACCTCGCTGGTGGTGTCGCACCGGCGGCCGGCGTTGTACCGCGCCGACCAGATTGTGGTGATGGAGGGGGGCCGGGTGGTGGCCCAGGGCACACTCGCCGATCTGTTGCGGACCTCGCCGGAGATGCGGCGGCTGTGGCACAGGCACTATGACGACGATGACGTGGGCGAAGATGGCGACGACTCGCCATCGTGACGACGACCGTCATGTTTCCCCTTCTCTGGCGCTCACAACCTAAAACTGCGCGGGAAGCGCTAAATTGTCATTCCGTCGGGAACGCCCCGCGCGACCAGAGGAATCTCTTGCCGCGGCGGCATTGGTGCATAGCTCGCTCCGGCGAAGAGATTCCTTCACTCGCTGGCGCTCGTTGCGGAATGACACTCAACCATCTGCGCTCCACTGGATCGTCGGTGTGACACATGAAACTGCTAGAATCCGGCCAGTGAGCTGGCGGGGCGCGGTGGCGTTCCGCACGTAGTGAGGTCAATTGCATGGGCGTGACGGATATTTTGGGCGCCATATAGAGTGCTCCACCCGACCAGGGTGTGGATTGGCTGCGGCTCATCGCTGCTGATTCGGTAATACCGTACATCCGTAGAATGATTCTGGTCTGTCGTCGTGGGGCTTCCCGCGGCGATTTTTGTTGCCCCGGAGCGTTGGCCGAGTTGGTTCCACGAGACGTTCACGACCAGGTCAACCGAAGTGGCCGGCATGGTCCCTCGTTCCTCGGGACCGCCTCTTCCAGATCAGATTCAAGAAGGTTTCGATGTTTCTTCGCAACTTCTCCTGGCGATCAGTTCGTTCGTTGGACACCGTACGGCTCGTGGGCCTGATCTCGTTTTTCGGGCAGTTGTATTTCTTCGTGCCGGTGATGACCCCGTACCTGTTCCACCGAAACCTGACGATCGCCGAGATCGCCGGGCTGCAGACGATGCTGATGGTCTCGATGCTGGCGATGGAGTTGCCGACTGGGGTGATCGCCGATCGGCTGGGGCACGTCTGGAGCTATCGGATCGGTCTGATGGTGCTCGCTATCGGCGAGTTCCTGTTTCTCTACGCCCGCGACTATTCCACGTTCCTGTTGATCCAGTTCATCACCGGAACCGCGTTCGCGTTCGGCTTGGGCAGCATCGATGCGATCATCTACGACTCGCTTCCTGACGGAGATCGGGTTTCGGCGATGCAGCGGGCGAAGGGATTCCTCGGCTCCGCGCAGCAAATGGGTAGCGTGGTCGCCTACAGCATCGGCGGCGTGATCGCGGCAGACCTCAGCCTCTCGCGGATGACGATAACGATCGCGATGGGCGCCTTGGCGATGACAAGCGCCGCCGCACTCAGCTTCCGGCTGAAGGAGGCGCCGCACGTGGCGATGCGATCGAAACCGGCGAGCCTCGCCGTGATCGCGACGGCGTTCAGGACGCTGCGCACGAATCGCGGCCTGCTCCAGATCGTGACGCTGTCGATCGTGACGTGCTCGTTCGGGGCGCATTTGCTGGTGTTCTACCAGCAATATTTCCTGGAGACAGGCGTGGCCGGAGTCTGGTTCGGGTTGGGGCTGAGCCTCGCCTCGGTGGTAATCGTGAGCGGTCAACTCCATGCCTGGCGACTGCCGATCGCGCTCGGGACCAAGCGGGCACTGATGCTGGCAACGGGCGTGCCGGGAATCCTCTACCTGGCTATGGCCTGGAACCAGACCGCGTGGTTGGCGGTGACGCTGTTCGTCGTGCAGTGGGGAGCTATGCACGTCAGCGTGCCGCTCTTCTCGGGCCTGTACAACGCCCATCTGTCAAACGAGGCGCGTGCCACCTCACTCTCGCTGATCAACGCCGTGGTCACGATCTACATCGCGGTTGGCGGCGTGTTCCTGGGTTGGATGGCGGGACGATCGTTGCCGCTGACGTTTGCGCTGCTCGGGGCGGTGATCCTGGCTGGGGCGCTCGCGATCCGAGTCGACGAGCGACATGCCGTCCCCAAAGTGTTGTAGGAGAACGATGCTGCCGAATCGCCAGCTCGCTCAATCAGAGTTAACCGTTGCGCTGATTTCAACCACTGGAGGCGTTTTTAATGTCGAGCCGACGACGCAATATCGCTCGGCTGACTTCAGCAGCCGGTCGACCCGGTCCTGGGGGCCATCGGTTTCGAGATCGACGATCACCCGGATCGCGGTGTAGCCAATAGGCGCCTCGCGATCGACCCCGAGTGTGCCGCGAGCATCCCAATCGCCCTCGACCCGAATCGCGAGGCGGTGCAGCGACAATCCGAGGGCAGCGGCGACCAGCCGGATGGTGAGTTCGAAGCAGCCGGCGAGCGCCGCGATCAGGATGTCGCCCGAGCAGGGCAAATCCGGTTCGCCGCCAACGGCCGGGTGGGCGCCGATGTCGAGGACCGTGCCACTCGGACCGTCGATCGCAATCCTGATCCTGGTGGGGTCGTCGACCTGATCGGTGACGCTATAGGCGACACTGGTCTGATGCGCGGCTGTGGGGTCGGCGCGATAGCCCTCCTTCAGCGCGGTTTGCCGTTCGCGAAGCATTGGTGTGTCGTGTGTTGTCAAGACGGACCTCTTCCGTGAGCGCCAGAACCTGGAATTCAATCGACTACAGTCGACTCCTGGCATAAGCATTTGCTCGCCACATGGTACGCGCACAGTGACGACCTGCCGCGGATACTTTGAGAAGTCCAAAACATCATGCGTCCAGAATTCATCGACTTTGAGCCAAATGGCCGTGGAGAGATGGACAAGATCGGGCTCCCTTGCGCACAGACGGCAACTCCGGTTGTTGACCCGACCTGAGCCGTTCACGCATCATCGCCCGGCCCCGGATGACGGCGACTTCATTAACTTCGATGAGCAGGATCGGCGCCGTTCCCCCTGGAGCACCATGAGCACGCCAGCCAAACGCCTCCAGGCTCTCGAGACGCACCTCGCGGATATCCGGTGTGACACTTGCCGAGCTTGGCCGGCGCTTGTCATCCTCTTCGACGATGTGCCGCTAGAACATCCGGCTACCTGCCCTGATTCCGGTCAGAATTGCACACCGAGCAACATCATTGTCTTCCGGGAACGTGAGGATGGGCCCCAGTAACCGGCGCGCGGGCATGACACAAAATGGGACAATAAACGGCCCTCTGGATTACCCAAAATTGCCCAAAAGAGGCGGCCCAGGGTTTCCCTAGGCCGTCTCTCTGTCTCTACGGTGGACCTGTTTCCACATGAGCATAATGAAGGCAATTAGGGCAAACCCGTTCAAAACGTCAGCCAACCGCTCCTAATCGCGGGCCAGGCGGAGGAAGCGACTCATCCAGCCGACGTCCCGTGCGACCACCCAGCGGCGCGGCAACAGCACGAAACCGCGCTTGGCATCCGGCAACTTCACCACCGCCCGCGTGATCCCCTAATCAGCCGCTGCCTGCCTCGGCGTTTCCCCGGTGTAGCCCTGGTCGCTGCTGGCGTATCCATAGCGTCAGCAGACAATGGAGGTGCCAAGTGGAACAGTGGCACGCGTTGCGGATAGGTGGAGGGGCCGCCGTGGTCGGCAGTTGGTGGATGGATTGCCGCAGCCCGACAGCTCACACGATGCGGATGCGCCGCATGATGTGCCCGTTGCTCTCCCAGAACGTCGCCTTGCCGGCCAGCAGCGAGTCATCCGGCGCCGGCTGGACATTGCCGTCCACGTCGGTCGCGCGGGACGTCACGGTGTGCTCACCGAGGGCGGGTAC
>JACCUV010000084.1 GCA_013698495.1 Chloroflexia bacterium | reverse complement strand
AACATCGCCAACGCGAAACCGCACCGCCGGCGATTTCTGGATGTTGCGCGTCCAGTCTTTCCCCAGCCCACCGCCGGAGAGCAAGTAGATCATCCCGTTCTCGAATCCGAACCAGATTTCCACCTCGCGTGGCTGGCCACTGACGCGCCCAGTCGTTTCGAGGTAGCCAAGTGGAGTCTTCGGATCGAACGGAGCAGTGTCACTCGTCGCCATTCACTTCGTCCTTGCTCCTCAACGGCTGTGCGTGTTGCCCGGCACGCGAAAACTCCCCGTGCGGGCGGACCTGCATCGACTGGCGTAGACACTTTGACAAACCGGATCTTGTCGATCCTGTTGTCCGCCCCTGGATGAATAGTCACCGACTCACTCCTTGTCCCCCAAAATTGTTAAATCATCGAATCAATCGGCGCGCCGGACCAATCGACCACCGCGTCCATCAACTCCACACAATTGCCGTCCGGATCGTCCAGGTAGACCGAGCAATTGCCGTCATCGAATTCGATCCGCAAGACCGCGTATCCAAACGATTCGAGCCGCGCCTGCACCGCGTCGATGTTGCCCCTCGGCAAACGCAACGCGAAGTGCACATGGGCTCCTCCCCGTCCGTTGGCGAGCGCGCCGATTGCGGCCTTCGCCGACCACAACCCGAGCGCGGCCGTGTCTCCCATGTCGAACCACACCGCCGGCCGGTCTTTGCCCCAACGTTGCACGATCCGCAGACCGATCACGTCTTCGTAGAACCGCGTCGAGGCCTCGAGATCGGCAACCTCAAGCACCATTTCATGCAATCCGCGCGGACGGCAAACCGGTTTCGCCTGGTTGTCAGGCATTCAGGGCCTCGGATCACTAACCAAAGGGGCCAATTGGTGGTGGCTCCCGAGGAACGAGTGACCATGCCGGCCAATGAGCAAGATGTGCGTTTCCATCTGGGCGGGACTCAATTCTTTGACTGCCGTCTGGACAGGAATGAAGCCTGAATGAGGTGTGAGTTCGTCGTTGCCTGACGATCAACCCTCGGATGCGATCTCGGCGATCGAGCCGGTCCTTCCGCGCAGTTGACCCGCGAACGACACCAGTTCCGCAATCATCAGGTCGAGCCGGTGATCGATCTTGCCGCTGTTGAGGCGCACCCGCACGCGGTCGATTGTGTCTTCCGGCACCGCCACGTGCGTGGGCACGGAGATGCCCTTCAAACCGCGCACGCAGTTCGTCAGCGTATGCAAAACACCCATCGCGGTCATCCCGCCGTACGCCATTTGCCCTACCGGCTTGCCGGCAAGGTAGGGCGGGTTGTCGTTCCCCAGGAAAATCAGCAAATCGAGTACATTCTTGATCGCGCCGGAAACGGTGCCGTGATACGTCGGCGAGCAGATGATGATGCCATCCGCGCGGCGAACTTCATCGAGCAACCAGGCGAGCGTCGGGGGGTAATCCTCAAGCCGCCACTCTGTGTGCAGAAGCGGCAGATTCAGGTCGTAGACCGTTGCCAGCGATGTTTCGCAGCCGAGAACTTCGGCCTTGCGCAGGGCCTCCTGCAGCGGCACCAGACTCCATGATTTCGCGCTGGTGGTGCCCCCGATTCCGAGGATGCGGATGGGAGCCGGTCCGGATCGGGAGCCCGCCGCAGGTCGTAGCGGAATGAGTTTGGCCGGATTGGAACCTGATGTGTCGGTCATCCCGGTGGCGCCTTTCGTGGCAAGGTCCCTGAATCGATGTTGTCTACTTCAGCGTGTCGAATGCGCGAGCGAAGCCGCCACACTGCACGGATCATCATAGGCGCTTTGCCGCGCTCGCGGGATTCATCATGCCGCAACTGACCGCCCATCATCGCAAATGCCTGACGGGAGTGCACAGCCACAAGTACGGAACGTAGCAAAGAATCAGCGCGCCGTTGATCGCCACGGCCCATTGGACGTCGATCAGCGATGCCAGGACTCCGGCGAGCAACCCGCCGATTGGTGTCAATCCCCACAGCATCGACTGCACCGAAACAACCCGCCCCCGATAGTCCTCATCGACATTGGTCTGGACCAAAGTGTCACCCATCGTCGAGTAGATCGCCCACACCATGCCGATGAAAAATGCGACCGGGAACGACACCCACGGATTCGACGACAACCCGAATATCGCCACCGTCATCCCGAACGCGGCCACCGCCGCGATCACGATCATACCCCGATGCTGGGAGCCGGACAGCAGCGCGACGGCGATCGTCCCGAGCAGCGATCCGACGCCCACCGTGCCGAGTAGCCAGCCGAGACCGCCGTCTGGCAGATGCAACACGTCCTGGGCGATTGCGGGGGCCATCGT
>JACCUV010000032.1 GCA_013698495.1 Chloroflexia bacterium | reverse complement strand
CATCGCGCCCGACCTGAATCACCGAACGATTGCCGCGAGGACGTTGGACTTGCTTGGGATTGGCCGGATCCTGGCGATCGGCATGATTGCCGGATTCGCCGCCGGATTCATGAGCGGATTGTGGGTCCGTCTCGCAATGCGGATCGCCGGATCGCTCACCAGCGATCGCAATCGCGGCCTGCTCACCCAGGAGGAAGCCGCTGTCGGTCAACTCACAATTGGCGGGACCCTGTTCCTGGCGATGTTCGCGGCCATGGTCGGCATCGTGGGCGGCGTCGTGTACCTCGCCGTCCGCCGCTGGTTGCCTCGCCAACCTGCAATGCGCGCCGTCAGCTATGGAGTCCTCCTATTGGCCGTGTTCGGTTTCATAGTGATGGACGAAAACAACACCGACTATCAACTTTTCGGTCCAACCTTGCTCAATGTCGGATCATTCAGCCTCACGTACCTCGTCTTCGGCGTCCTCGTCAGCGTACTCGTGGACGGTCTCGACCGGCGTGTCCCACGCCCTCGACCCTTGGCATCCAACCATGCGCGAACCGGCGCAATCGTGCTCCTGGCGTCGATCGCGATCCTGTTGGTTCGGGGCTTTGGCCCCGGCTTCGCCGTGGCGGGACTCGCGATCGGGCTGCTCGTCACAATCTGCCTGCGGCGGTTCTCCACTCGAATCTCATGGCGGCTCGATTTCGATTCACCTGTCTTTTTGCGGGTCAGTGCGTTAGGCCTGATCGTTCCCGGACTCTTCGGCTTCTACCTCACCGTGCAAGGCATCGTCGCCATTCTCGCCGGCTGAGTGCGCGACACGATCCTTGGGGATCCACAATCGTCCAGAGGCGTTCTGGACACGGCTTTCTGTACCCTCTGAAGGAGGAACTCGATGAACGCTCAGGTAACCCGTCGAACGTTGGTCAGCACATCGCTGCTTGCGGGTGTTGGCATGTATGGAGTGGCGGGTGGGAGGGGATTCGCGCAATCGGCCACCCCGACCGCCCCGCCGGCGCCCCCGGAAGGCCCGTTCACGTTGCCCGAACTCCCCTATCCCTACGAGGCGCTCGAGCCCCACATCGACACGCTCACGATGCAGATTCACCACGACAAGCATCACGCCGCCTATGTCAATAACCTGAACACGGCGTTGGTCGACTATCCAGATCTCCACGCACTTTCGATTGAGGAGCTGGTCTCCGACGTTGAGGCCGTGCCCGAAGAAATCCGGACGGCGGTCCGCAACAACGGCGGCGGTCACTTCAATCACACGATGTTCTGGGAAATCATGAGCCCGGATTCCACCTCCCCGTCCGGCGATCTGGTGGCCGCGATCGATCGCGATCTCGGCGGTCTCGAGGCGATGCAGGCAGCCGTCAACGACGCCGGACTCAAGCGCTTCGGGTCGGGCTGGAGCTGGCTCGTGGTCAAGGATGGAGTGCTCTCGGTGGTGAGCACCCCCAATCAGGACAACACGCTGATGGATGGGTCCGGCTCGCCGATTCTGGGCATCGATGTCTGGGAGCACGCCTATTACCTCGCCTACCAGAACAAGCGCGTCGACTACCTGACCGCGTGGTGGAACGTTGTTAACTGGGACGCGGTGGCGGCGCGCTTCGACGCCGCGTCCTGAGCTAACGACCGCACACGCCGGGCTGAGTCAAGCCCGGCGGGTGCCCACACCCGGGTGACTGCCAATCACAACACGCCGGTTGAGTGATCTCGTAGGGAAGGTCTAACGGGCCGTGAAGTTCATCTGGACATTCCGGATCTGGCCCGTGAACGCGCAGTGTTGCCTGCCCCTGAGCTTGTCGAATGGGTCCTCCCGCCCAACCTCACTGCACTGAGGCTGCCCGACCCATCACCGGGTGTGCCTGGAGTCGAGGCATTCGGTGATATTGGGATGGCGTGCCAGTCGGCGCCCTTGACCTTGGCTCACCCCAAAATGTGAATCACCCTCTTGGACGCTCCTTGGATTGCCGCCTTATGATCGAGACATTGGGACTGGAGAATCGACCTTTACCCGCACAACGGTCAGGAGAGCGAGGGCGGAGAGGGCAACTCTTGAAATAACCCCCAACTTGACAGGTGACTTTGGTCGACAATCCTGATAATCTTGCAACAACCGCAACGCACATTGGGTCCCTTGTTGTTCTGGAGCCTTGAATACAAATCGGCGCCGACCATGATTTCGGTGGGCTGCCCGGG
>JACCUV010000394.1 GCA_013698495.1 Chloroflexia bacterium | reverse complement strand
GCCGGGATCGCGGCGTTCGCCAGCGATGTCCGCTCCGGGGCGTATCCGGCGGCGGAGCACACCTACAAGATGAAATCGTCGGTGCTGGCCGAGCTTCGCGACAGCCTGGAGCGCGAGCGCTCGTGACGGGCGCGATCGTGATCACGACGCCGGCTGAGCTGCGGGATCGCTACCAACTGGGCGCCTCGGTCGGGCTCGTGCCGACGATGGGGTCTCTGCACGAGGGGCACCTGTCGCTGATTCGCCGCGCAGCCGCCGAAAACGATCTTGCGGTGGTCAGCGCGTTCGTGAATCCAACTCAGTTCAACGATCCGTTCGATCTCGCACGTTACCCACGGTCGCTGGAACGCGATGTCGAACTGGCTACTTCGGCCGGAGCGAATCTTGTCTACGCACCGGAGGTGGCGACCGTCTATCCGGCGGGGTTCGCGACACGAGTGCATGTCGACAGAATCACCGAGTTGTGGGAGGGGGAATCGCGGCCGGGGCACTTCGACGCGGTGGCGACGGTGGTCAGCATCCTGCTTAATCAGGTTCGGCCGGACCGGGCGTACTTCGGGGAGAAGGATTTCCAACAACTGGCGATGATCCGGCAGATGCACCGCGACCTCGCGGTGCCCGGCGAGATCGTGGCCTGCCCGACGGTGCGAGAACCCGATGGCCTGGCGATGAGTTCCCGGAATGCGCGCCTCAGCGAGGGGGAGCGGGCGGTTGCTCCTGTCCTGTACGAGGCGCTCCGGGCGATGGATGAGGCGGCTCGTGGTGGAGAACGATCGTCGCTCAAACTGGCAATTCTGGGCGCGCTGATCGTGAAACGGGCTCTGGAAATCGAGCTGGAATACCTGCAAGTCGTCAATCCGGAGACAGTTGAGCCGCTGGAAGTGGCGATTCCCGGCGCGAGGGCGATTGTCGCGGCCACGATCGGCGACACGCGCCTGATCGACAACCTCGAACTGCTGTCGGGTGAATCGTGACCGCGAGCGCCACGTTGTCTCCACCGCAAATATGGCTGATGGCGGTGCGGCCGAAGACCTTGACGGCAGCGGTGGCGCCGGTGATCACAGGGACGGCGGTGGCCGTGCACAAAGGCGGCGAGCACTTGCCGTCGGCAATCCTGGCGATGCTCACGGCGTTGCTGCTGCAGATTGCGGCGAACCTCGCGAACGATGCCTTCGACTTCCGGCGCGGGGCGGATACAGCGGAGCTGTTGGGGCCGGCTCGTGTTACGTCAAGCGGTCTCGTGGGCGCAGATACCATGATCGGGGTCACGATCGGAGTCCTGGCGCTGGCGATCCTCACCGGATTGCCTTTGGCGATGCGGGGCGGTTGGCCGATTCTGGCGCTGGGGATTGTGGCAATCGTCTGCGCCGTGGCCTACACGGCGGGACCGTTTCCGTTGGCATACCTGGGGATGGGCGAAGTGTTCGTGATGCTCTTCTTCGGGTTCGCGGCGGTTGCGGGCACAGCGTTTGTCCAGACCGGGGAATTGACGGCGCTGGCGCTGGCGACATCGATTCCGATCGGGGCGCTGGCGGTCGGGATTCTGGTGGTGAACAACCTGCGGGACATCGAGACCGACCGGGCGGCTGGAAAACGCACGGTGGCGGTGCGGCTTGGCGAGCGGCGGACGCGATGGGAATACGCGGCGATGCTGATTGTGGCCGGGGCGGCGCCGGTGGTGTTTTGGATCGTGGGTTGGCTGAACTGGTCCTGCGTGCTGACGATCTTAGAGCGGGTGTCACAAAGGTTGACGATCTTGGCGGAAGACGGGCGGAGCAAGCTCCGCAGCCCTACCAAGACGGTAGGCGTCAACCATTTCGCGATCTAATCTAGTGAACACAACCCTGTTTCAAGCCGCCCCGCAACCTCTCCCCTGCCCAACATTTACCTCATCCGCGCACTAGCCCTTGCGCTCGCGTCCCCTAGTCCTTCGCAGCCAGTATGTCGGCTCTCCCAGCCGTTCGAGACGTCTTCCAGACGGTAGTATCTATGGTGTTGGATGTGGTTTCGGACAGTATCCGGTGCACTCCACTCGGTCCGCCTGGGCAGACAAGCGCAGGCAGGCGATGACGAGCCAGCAGGCGGGAGAATTCGGAAGTCCACGTTCGGAGATCCGTTTTTATATTCGAAGGAGTAGACGATGAGCACTCGAGATCCACGTTCCGCGCCGCCGCCACCATCGATCTTCGACGATTCGGCCGATGTCAGTTCGGGCACCTTTCAGGGCGATGACTCCGATTCCCCCAGCAGCAAATCGCAACGCAAAGCCGATGTGATGGTTAGCGGGGTTCAAAACGAGGCCGGAGAGATGGCTGGCAAGACCGAGGACAAGGCCAAGGATATGACCGAGAAGGCCAAGGGTAAGGCCGATGAGGTGACGGGCAAGGCCCAGGACAAGACCAAGGAAATGGCGGGCAAGGTTGAGGAGGTGGGCGGCAAGACCCAGGACAAAGCCGATCAGGGTATGGATTCCGCAGCTTCCGGGCTGGGGCAGGCGGCCGACAAGGTGCGAGAGCAGGGAGAACGGCGCGAGGGAGCAGTCGGGACCGCGGCGGCGAAGACGGCGGACACGCTCGATAGCGCGAGCCAGTTTCTCCAGAACAAGGACACGGGGCAGTTGATGGACGACGTCGAGGCCTTTGTGCGCCAGAAGCCGGTCGAGTCGCTGCTGATTGCCGCCGGCATTGGATTCGTTCTGTCGAAGATCGTCCGCTAGGACACCTGCGGCGAAAGGGGCAGAACCGTGGACACGGACGTCAACAAACAGCCCAGTCCAGAGGGTCTCGGATCAATCGTTTCGGGGATCGTCAAGGACCTCCAGGAGATTGTGCGCGGCGAGGTTAAACTCGCCAAAACCGAAATCAGGGAAGACGTTTCCGCGATGGGCAAAGGCGCCGCCTCGATCGCCGCGGGCGGTATCGTCGCGTTCGTCGGGTTTGTGTTCCTGATGCTAAGGGCGACGTTCGTGCTCAGCAAGTGGGTCGAGATGTGGATCGCGGCGCTGCTCTTGGCCGTTGCCCTGCTCCTGATTGGGGCAATCCTGGCGATGTCAGGGAAGAGGAAGCTGAGCGCATCGTCACTGAAACCGACGGAATCCATGGAATCGCTAAAGGAGGACCAGGCATGGGCCAGTCA
>JACCUV010000347.1 GCA_013698495.1 Chloroflexia bacterium | reverse complement strand
ATCCGACGCCTGACCGTGCGACACGACAATGAAACGAAGGTCTTCACCGTCCTGGGCGATGGCCGAAGACGTAAGGCCGAGACCGCTTGACGCGATCAGGAGGCAAGCGAACAGAAGGCAGCGAGTGTTTCGAGTCATGGAATCATCCTTTTCGAAATCGCAATCCGGAAACTGGCGTCACGGCCGACACATGGACAGCCGTCGATCCCTGCGAGAACGTTCATACGGACCCGGTGTGCCCTCCTCTCTTCCTGGCTCCAACGCAATGGAGGCCGATGGGACCCGCTGCGCACTGCATCGCGCCGCCGAAACCATGTCTGCGGTCAGGTGACAGGTGACGAAGCCGAAGGACTCCTCAGTTGTCGCGGCACGGATGACGATCGCAAAGGTTGTTGGACATGAACGGCATCATACACCGTTATGCTGGCCCCATGGTATCCGCAAAACGACGTTGCCAAGAGCCAGCACAGCAAACTCCCGTTTCGATCGGGATCGAAACGGGAGTTTGATGGATTTCTTGTCAGAGCGAGCCGCGTGCAACATCTCAGGACACTACGTCCTGGGAAGCCCGAGCGTGGCACTACATCCTGCTCTTGAGTTCGCCCTTGAGGCTTCCGACGACATCTTCCTCACTGGAGAACGTCGACTTCCCCTTGCCGCCAACTTTGTCGAGCAAGCCGAGCACCTGATCCGGAGCTCCGTTGTTCCGAAACGCCGTTTTGAGGTCATCCAGGCCGATCGGGTAGGTCACGCCCTTGAGGTACTTTTCATAGCCGCCAAGCGGGAGGTCGCCAAGATTCTTCTTGCTGCCTCCAAGCATGTCCTTGATTTTGTCGAACATCGGTTTCCCTTTCCGGATTGTAAGGCGCCACCTGCCTGACCGAACGTAATTGGCGCACATCATCGCTTCGGTGCTTACGTTTTACCATGAACACGCAATGTCCGGTGGTCAAACCATCGGTCCGCTTTCCCGACGGCCCTGATCTGGGCTATACTTCACCGGTTATGGCTGGGTTTGCGCCAGGGCGTTGACTGTTCAGCCGATTCGGCGTGAAATCGATCAAGGAGCAACGGACAGGCATGGCAGCAAAAGGCAGCGATTTGCAACTCTCTGAAGACGACGTGATGTTTCTCTTGACTCTCCTTCGAAATGCCGCCTCCCCCCTGACCACGGCCCAACTGGTGGACGCGCTCAAGTTACGAACCAATCGCCAGGACATCTCTTCCTCATGACGTTCCGGGTCTCGGCGACCAGTCAACCGCCTGCGCACGATCCCCAGTTCAGCTGTTTGACGCGGCAATATGCATCATTCCAAAGGAGTTGGCCTCGCATGGTCACCGATCAGGATCACCAGGCTCCAGTCTTTGCTGGAACAAAGAAATTCCAGACGCTCGCCGCCAGGACATTCGACGTCCTTCGCGGTCGTGGCATGTTCATGTCCGATTATGCTCCGATTCGAGTTCCGGCAGAGGCGCTGACCGCGTTCCTGGTGGAAACCCAGGGCGCGAAACCGGCCGATGTCGCGAAGGCGATCGCCGACAATCCGGATGTGTTTGCCACGGAGTCAGTCGGTGACATCGATTACGTGGTGACGACGCGGACGGGGAAAGCGCCGGTCTCGAACGACCCGTTGAGCACGCACTCATTTGCGGCTCGATTCCTGGCGCCTCAACCGAAAATCGTTCGGCCGGCTCGTCCGGCGCCGGAGCGCGTGCGCGTGGACCCAAATTGGGCAACGTATTCGGCGCCTGAGTATGGCGATGAAGAAGAAGACGCCTACCTTGACCTGCCTGACGATGACAACGTCGTGGTCGTCGTCGAACCTGTCGCCGACGAGGTCGTGACCGAGGCTGTGGTCACGGAGGTCGAAGTCCTCCCTTCCGAAGAGGTTGAGGAGACGGAGGCCGCGCCAGTTGAAGCCACCAAATGGACGGCTGGCAGCGACTTTTCGGGACGCGACGACGCGCTGGTGGCGACGGCGATCGAATCGCGCCTGACCGACGACGAGCGCACGGCCTGGTTCGCCGGAAAGTGGATGTCCGAGGATCGGGTCGCCCGACTCGGCCGCAACGACATTCGCCGGATCAAGGACTACATTGCCGAGCAGGACAGGCCGCTGACCGATGCCACGATCGCGCAGGATATCCTGAACGTGCGGGCGAATTCGGCCGAGTTCGACGCGATCCAGTTTGCCATCAATTATCGCCTCTCGCGAGAGCATCGCGAGTTCGACTTCGTGGGCACCAATGACCAACGATTTTGGAGCACGAGCAGCCTGCCGCAAATTGGCACCACTCGCCGCAAACCAAACGAAATCGGCACGGACTATCGCTACCTGGTGGACGAAATTCCGACTGACGTCGAGCAACGGTCGATTCCGTCCGTCAGTCACGTGCTTTCGTTCTACGAGTTCACCCTTGGCTTGCTTCCGTATAACCTCGAAATGCAGCAGTTGCTGCCCGCCCAGGTTTTACCGGACCAGCGTTCAACGGTGGTGACGTTTGAGATTCCACAACTCTATACGACGTACCTGGTGGAAGTGCGCTATCCGACGCCAAATCGTGGCGGCTTCATGCTCGGATTGGATGACTTTTACGCCGAGAGTCTTGTGCCAGGGGCGCTGATTTCCGTCACCGCGACCGAGAACGACGGCCACTACACGGTCGAGTTCCTTCCCGCCCCCAGTCAGAGCGCACGGCTCCTCGATCTCGACGATCGACGCTCGCCTCGCTATCATTTCCGACCCACGTCGTTCGCCTGCGAGGTATCGCCGGAGTGGCTGATCAGCGAAGATCGATTCCCGAAACTCGGCGCCGAGAAGCCGCTCGACGACAAGGTCCGACGTCGCCCGGACACCGTTGTTGAAGCCACCTTCCAACGGATCGGGATTGAAGACGGGGACAGCTTCATATCGACCTTCGACGAACTGTTGACTGCGGTGAACATCGAGCGTCCGTGCTCCGAAACGCTTTTGCGCAGCACGCTCGAACAGCACGCCAGGGTCTCCAGCGACGATGCGGACACGTTCACCTATGACCCACGATAGCGAGTTCGACGACCAGGAGCGAGAGAACGACCAACCAGAGGACGATTTGCCCGAGTTCGACATCGAGCAGATGAGGGTGTTTCCCGCTGGCAAAGAGGACGAAGGCGAAGTCGACCTCGACCTCGAGACCGCCGAAGCGAATCCATCAAAGCCCGATCTCGAGGACGTGCTCGCGGACCTCGAAAGTGGCGAGCGAGCCTACCTTGGCCTCTACGGCTTTTCGGACCTGACGGCGGCGGAAATCGCGGTGCTGGAGACTCGTTGGCCGCTGATCAATGCCTCGCTGCGCGCCTCGGTCGTCCGCGAAGCAATGGACCTGCTTATCGACAACATACACTTCGCATTCACCCGGTTGTTCCTGTTCGCGACAAACGACGACGACCCCGAAGTGCGACTGCTGGCGACGACGGCGCTTTCCTACGACCATCAAGTCGAGGTCGCCGAGCGCTTGCTGGAAATCGTGCACAACGATTCTTCGGAAGATGTGCGCGCGGAAGCGGCGAACAGCCTTGGCCCTTTCGTGACGCTCTCCGAATGGGATGAGTTCACGCCGGATTTGGACCGCAGGCTGAGTCAGTCCCTGTTCGGAATTGCCGAGAATGAAGACCAGTCCTGGCACATTCGAAGCCGGGCCGCCACGTCCATTGCGGCCCGCGGACCGAGCGAGCAGGTCAATCGCCTGGTCCAGCGCATGTACGACGAGGACGAGATCGGACTTCGCGCCAGCGCCCTCTATGCCGCGGGACGCGGCAACCAACGCGATTGGTTGCCGGTTGTAATCGAGGAGTTCGCGAACGAAGACGCTGAAATCCGGCGCGAAGCGGCGCGCTCAGCGGGATTGTTCGGCGACCGCGACGCGCTTCCAGGACTATCCGAGATGGCCAAAGACGACGAGGATACCGATGCCAGGCAAACCGCGATTCTTGCGATCGGCGAGATTGGCGGCAAGGCTGCCATTCGAATGCTCACTCGCCTCCAGCTTTATGCCCCTGAAGGCGACGCGGAAGTCGTCGCCGATGCATTGGAGGAGGCCGAGCTCTTTTCGAACCCGATTGGAAGAACATACGGTGGGTCGTGATCGACGATGGTGACCAGCAAAGCCCCAACAACCACTCGCCTCCCCACGATCGACGCTTCGACGTTGCCGGCCAATCCATCCGCAAATTGGGACCGGCGGCTGGCCGACCTCAACGGACACTTGCTCCAATCGTGGCGGTGGGGCGAGTTCAAACAGCAGCACGGTTGGAGCGCCCATCGATTGCTCGTTGAGGATAGCGCTGGGACGGCGATGGCCCAGGTGCTGTATCGGTTCAAAGGCCCGGTGAGCGTCGGCTACATTCCACGCGGACCGGCGATCGGCGGCGATCCCGCCGTGTTGTGGCCGTTGCTGCGTGAGCAGATCGATGCCAGTGGCAGGCGAAATCGCGCGATCTTGACGATCGTCGAACCGAATGAACCGCTGGGCCTGGTCGGCGCCTACCGGGAAGCCGGAATGGTCAAGGGGCCAGCGCATCTTCAACCGGGGCGCACGGTGAAATTGCCACTGGCCGATGACGATGCATTGCTCAAGCAGATGGACCAGAAGACCCGCTACAGCGTGCGCCTGGCGATCCGCCGGAATGTAACGATCGAGCGCCATGCGGCCGTCGACGAGGCGATCGATACGTTTTACGACCTGATGCGCGAAACTGCCCAGCGCAACCACTTCCACATTCATTCTCGCGACTACTACGCAGACTTCCTCCGCACGTTCGGAGACGAGGCCGTGCTGCTCTTCGCCAGGTTGGAGGGAGGCGCGCTGGCGGCCGTGCTGGTGGCGGCCTGTTGTGGCAGGGAGGCGATCTACATGTATGGCGCCTCCTCAACCGAGCATCGTGGCGACGGGGCGGCGTTCCTGTTGCAGTACGAGGCGATGAAGTGGGGCCGGGATCGAGGCTGCGAGACCTACGATCTGTGGGGCATACCTGAGCAGCAGCCAGAAACGGATGGCAGTGAAACCGGGGGCAAAGCCGCTGGAACCAAAGGCGACGACTGGCGTGGCCTGTATCGATTCAAGACTGGATTTGGCGGCGAGATCGTCACCTATCCCGAAGTGCTCGAACGCCGGCACGTGCCGGTTTTGCCATGGCTCGCGCGCAAACTGAATGTGTTTAAGGGATAGGGGCGTGGACCAGCTTCCTCACACGGACCTTCGACGAGTCTCACTTGGCGCGCTCCGGGACGGATTGCGAGAGGCCGAATTGCATGGCGGTCGAGAAGCCGCGATCGCTGGTATTCAGTACGATTCACGCCTGATCCGGCCCGGCGACTTGTTCGCGGCTCTGCCTGGCGCCGATTTTGACGGCCACAACTTCATCGCGCAGGCGGACGCCAACGGGGCCGCGGCACTGCTGGTGGAGCGCCTGGTTGAGTCCCGCTTGCCACAACTCGTCGTTGCGGATAGCCGCGCGGCGCTGGCCAGCGTTGCGGCCGAGTTCTACAGTCATCCGAGTCAACAGTTGCATGCCATCGGCATCACGGGCACGGACGGAAAAACCACCACGTGCTCCCTGATCGACCACATACTGCGCCACGGCGGGATAACGACCGGATCGATAGGAACGCTGGGGATCAAAATCGGAGACGATCTCGCTTACCAACTTCCTCATCAAACGACCCCGGAATCCAACCTCGTCCAGGGGTACCTGCGGGAAATGGTCGAGCACGGGGTTACGCATCCAGTGATCGAAGCGACCTCGCACGGACTTGCCATGCACCGTCTCGATTCGATTCGGTTTGAGATCGCAGCCGTCACGAACATGACACACGAGCACCTCGAATATCACAAGACCGTGGAGAACTATTGGCGGACGAAGTCGACGCTCGTCGAGTGGGTGGCTGCGAAAGGCGGCGTTGTCGTCCTCAACGCCGACGATCCTGGAGCAATCTCGGCCTTGCGGTATGCGACCGGAGCGCGGGTGGTGCGGACCAGCGCCTTGGGTCCAGGGGTAGAGATCGCGGCTTCCGACGTTTCGATCCGGGAGGGCGGCACATCTTTCGTCGTATCTACCGTGAACGGTGAAGCCCAGATTCATTTGCCGCTAATCGGTGGCTTCAATGTCGACAATGCACTGATCGCGATCGGCGTCTCCCTGGCGGCGGGCGTCGACCTCCAGGCCATCGCCCAGGCGCTGAGTACCGCGCCAGGTGTGCCGGGACGATTGCAGCGACTCGATGAGGGACAACCGTTTGGCGTGGTTGTCGACTATGCGCACACGCCGGAATCGCTACGCAAGATTCTCGGGTTGCTGCGAACGCTTCATCAGGACCGGATCATCGTTGTCTCCGGTAGCGGCGGCGAACGCGATGCGACAAAGCGCCCACTGCAGGGGGCGGTCTGCGCCGAATTGGCCGATCTCAGCATCTTTGCCAACGAGGATCCGCGCAATGAGGATCCCGAGCGCATCCTCGAGGACATCGCCACCGGCGCCCGAAACGCGGGTGGCGTCGAAGGGTCGTCGTTCCACAAAATTGTGGACCGGCGGGTCGCGATCGAGCGGGCCTTCGCCGAGGCTCAACCGGGCGACTGTGTGCTGCTCGCCGGCAAAGGGCACGAACGGAGCATCATCGTCCGCTATGAGCACACACCCTGGGACGAGGCCGCGGTCGCCCGCGAGTTGTTGCGGGAACGTGGGAAGAGGCGTCGGAGCATCCAGTCGCACAACGTGTCAACACGGGGTTGACCCCTACGAACTCGAGATTGGCGCCTCCACCTCCAGTTCCTGCACCTCAAGACCCAGATCGTTAAGCTGATCGACGGCGACTGCCGCCGGAGCCTGGAACATGAGATCGACGCCGCGCTGGTTCTTGGGGAAGGCGATCACGTCGCGAATGCTCGATTCACCGGCGAGCAAAGCCACGAACCGGTCTATCCCCATCGCGATTCCGCCGTGGGGCGGGGCGCCGTACTCGAGGGCGTCGAGAATTGCCCCGAAACGCTCGGCCTGATCCTCGACTTCATGTCCCATCAGCGCGAAAATTCGCTCCTGCCGGGCTCGATTGTGAATGCGCACGCTGCCGCCACCCAGCTCATTGCCGTTGCCGACGAGGTCGTACTGTTTGGCCCGAACGGCCCCGGGATCGGTATCGAGCAGATGCTCGTCCTCGGCGTAGTAGCCGGAGAACGGATTGTGGGTGGCGTCCCAGCGATTGCCCTCCTCTTCCCATTCGAGCAACGGGAACTGATCGACCCAGCAGTAGGCGATCGTATCCGGGTCGGCCAGATCGAGGCGTCTGCCGAACTCGTCGCGCAGCGCAGACAAGGTCTTGGCGACTACCGCGGGCTGGTCGGCCACAATCAACACCACGTCGCCGATTTCGGCTCCGATCCCGATTGTGAGCGCCTCGATTGCTGTTTCGCTGAGAAATTTGGCGATCGGCGAGCGGACTCCTTCATCGTTGACCTGAACTGTGGTCAGACCCTTCGCCCCAGCCTGCTTCGCGATCTCGGTGACGGCGTCGATTTCGCGCCGGGTATAGCCTGCACAACCCGGTATAACGATCGCCCTGACCTGGCCTCCAGCCTCGATCGTCTCGGCAAAGACCTTGAACTCCGAGTCGGCCAACGCCGCCGAAACGTCCTGAATCTCTAACCCGAATCGCAGGTCGGGTCGGTCGTTGCCGAAGCGGTCCATCGATTCCTGGTAGGACAACCGGGGAAAGGGGACCTGCTGGATGGATTTGTCGCTCCAGGCGGTGGTGAGCTCGATGTAGAGCTGCTCGATAAGTGACATAATATCGTTTTCGTCGACGAATGTCATTTCGAGATCGAGTTGGGTGAACTCGGGTTGGCGATCGGCCCGTTGCGCCTCGTCGCGGAAGCAGCGGGCGATCTGGAAGTACCGATCGAGACCGGCGACCATCAGCAACTGCTTCAATTGCTGCGGCGATTGTGGCAAGGCGTAGAAGGAACCAGGGAAACCACTGCTGGGGACAAGGAAATCACGGGCGCCTTCGGGAGTGCTCTTAATCAGCAAAGGGGTTTCGACATCGACAAACCCTCGCGCGTCAAGATACCCACGGATCGCCTTGACGATCTGGTAGCGGAGCAGGATGTTGCGTTGCATCCTCGCCGTGCGGAGGTCGAGATAGCGATGCTTGAGGCGCAGGCTCTCGTCGACGTCGACCTCCTCGTTGATGTAGAAGGGGGGAGTCTTTGCTTCGTTCAGAATCTCGACGTCGTAAACTACGAGCTCGATTTGGCCCGTCGCCATCCGGGTGTTTTCGGTGCCCTCTGGCCGGTGGTTGACGACGCCGGTCACCGCTATCACGTACTCGTTGCGCAGTCCGCTGCCGGCCTCATGGGCATCGGCCTCGACTTGCGGGTTGAATACGACCTGGGTGATGCCGAAGCGGTCGCGAAGATCGATGAAGATCAAACCACCAAGGTCGCGGCGACGATTGACCCAACCTTTGAGCGTAACCTGCTCGCCCACGTGTTCGGCGCGAAGCGTGCCGCAGGTAGTGCGTCCGATGACATCCGGTGATACGTCGAGTGCCTGCATTCCGTAATGATCTCCTCGCGGGCCAGCACACAGGCAGGCCCCTACGAACGCTACGCCCAACGTGTAGGGGAGGCCCTGTGTGGCCTCCCGTCAGTGGTCCCGCAAATACTTCGCCACGTGGTCGCGCAATTGCTGTTTGAGAATCTCTTCGGGATCGCCACCGTTGCTGATAATTTCGGCGACGACACGGAGCAACACCGGCGTGTTGTCGTCAACGGCAACAGGGTGTTTTCGCAGCACCCGTGTCGCTCGCGTCAACGCCGGCATCGAAAATGGCTCGCCGTCGACATCCTTGTCGATTCCTTTGCCTGAGTCTGCCTTCTCGCGTGCCTTGGCTTCGGCCCAGATGCCTGAGAGTTCGGTATCGGTGACGGCCACCTGATTGCCGAAGACATGCGGATGGCGGCCGACGATCTTTTTCGTGATGCCTCGGTAGACGTCCTCGATCGAAAACTCCCCGGCTTCATGCGCGATTTGTGCTTGCATCAGGATGTGGCAGAACATGTCCCCGAGTTCCTCGGCGAGGTGTTCGGCGTCGCCGCTGTCGATCGCATCGACGATCTCGTAGGTTTCCTCGATCAGCGCGTTCCGCAAGGACTGGTGCGTCTGCTTCCGGTCCCACGGGCAACCATCTGGTTGACGCAGTCGGGCAACGATGTGCTGCATCGTCCGCGGATCGGCGCCTGCTTCCAGCGGGTCGACCGCTGGCACATAGGCGGCGACCATCCAATACACCTCTGCCAAGGCCTGGAGTGAACACTCGATTGGGCCATCGGCACCTATTCCCACCACCGGGAATCCAGTGGGTACGAATGGGCGAAGGACTTCGGCAACGACAACCGCGTCCGGGTGAAATGGATCGTGATGACCTTTTGGCATCGGTTGGAACAAAATCAACATCGGGCGCAAGGGAGTGTACGGAAAACCGCCGCCTTCAAACGGTGCGGCATCGTGGTGCTCAGCGAACACGGACGACGACATTGTCTGCACGCCGTCATCGATCAAGTCGAAGTCCACGTCGAACTGGAGGTCGTTGACAAAGCCGATATCGTATTTAGCCACGGTTCGCTGCCGCCTTGTCGCCCGAGCCGAGACTAAGCACAGCCATGAACGCCTCTTGCGGAATTTCGACGCTGCCGACCAGCTTCATCCGCGACTTGCCTTCCTTCTGCTTTTCGAGCAACTTGCGCTTGCGCGTGATGTCGCCGCCATAACACTTGGCGAGCACGTTCTTGCGCATCGCCTTGACGGTTTCGCGAGCCACGATCCGACTGCCGATCGAGGCCTGAATCGGGACATCGAACATCTGGCGAGGGATCAAACCCCGCAACACTCCCACCAGTTCGCGACCCTTGTAGTGGGCGTCGTCGCGATGCGTGATCACCGACAAGGCGTCGACCGCCTGACCATTGACGAGGACATCGAGCTTGACCAAATCCGCCTCGCGCATGTCAGCCAGCGTGTAGTCGAGCGAGGCGTAGCCCTGGGTCCGGCTCTTGAGCTGGTCGTAGAACTCGACAATCAGTTCGCCAAGGGGGATATCGTACTTGAGCTGCACGCGGTCCTCGTCGAGGTAGATCATCTCGCTGAACAAACCGCGTTTGGAAGTCGTCAGGTCCATGATCGCGCCCACATGGCGGGCCGGCGAGATGATGCTGAGATGCATCCACGGTTCGTTGATTGCCTCGATCTCACCGAGGCTTGGCAGCTCGGAGGGATTGTCGATCCGAAGCAGTTTGTCGCCGCGCAGGCGCACTTCGTACTCAACACTCGGGGCGGTCGCCAGGAGATCGAGATCGTACTCCCGTTCGAGTCGCTCCTGGATGATTTCCATGTGCAACAGACCGAGGAAGCCGCAGCGGAACCCGAACCCAAGCGCCATCGACGATTCCGCTTCGTAGGTGAGTGACGTGTCGTTGAGCTGGAGCCGTTCGAGAGCGTCGCGCAGGATCGGGAAGTCCTCGCTATCTGTTGGATAGAGGCCCGCATAGACCATCGGCTTGGCCGGTCGGTACCCTGGCAACGGCGCCGAGGCCGGCGCCCGGGTCAGGGTAATCGTGTCGCCGACCTGGCAATCCTTGACGACCTTGAGCCCGGTTGCGATGTACCCGACCTCGCCGGTGGTGAGTTTTGGCGCGGTGGTCATGCCCGGACCGAAGTAACCGACCTCTAGCAGGTCAGCTTCCTTTTTCGTGCCCATGATCCGGATCCGCTCGCCGTCGTGAATCTCGCCATCGACGATCTTGACATAGGCGATCACGCCCTTGAACGGATCGTAGTGCGAATCGAAAATCAGCGCCCGCAATGGTTTGCGGGCGCCCGCGCCCGCCGGCGATGGCATTTTGGTGACGATCGCTTCAAGGATGTCATCGATGCCGGCCCCGGTCTTGGCAGAGGCGGGAATCACCTCATCGTCGAGCAAACCGATGAACTGCCCGACTTCCTTCGAAACGCGTGCCGGGTCGGCGTTGGGCAGGTCGATCTTGTTGATCACGGCGATGATCGCAAGATCGTGCTCCAGGGCGAGGTAGACATTGGCCATGGTCTGGGCCTCGATCCCCTGCGCGGCATCGACCACGAGCAGGGCGCCCTCGCAAGCGGCGAGGCTGCGGCTCACTTCGTACGAGAAGTCGACGTGGCCGGGGGTGTCGATCAGGTTAAGTTCGTAGTCCTGTCCATCATTCGCCGTGTAGGCCATGCGCACGGCGCGGGCCTTGATTGTGATCCCCTTCTCGCGTTCGAGGTCCATGGTGTCGAGCATCTGGTTGCCGAGGTCGCGCTCGGAGACGGTGCCCGTTTTCTGCAGGAGCCTGTCTGCCAACGTCGACTTGCCATGGTCGATGTGGGCAATGATGCTGAAATTTCGGATGTGGGAAGTCGAGGGCGATGTGGTCATAAAAGAGTGTGCACGCTCTGGTTTCACGAAAGGCGATTGAATTTGCTGGCGCAAAATGGGCCGGGGCGACAACCCCGGCCCGGATGCTTTCCACAGTATAGCCAATCGAGACGCGCCGCGAAGCTCAGGCGAGTCCGAGACGTGCCAACAGACCACGCAAGGGGTTGGGCAATCGGCTTGCGATCTTTCCGGTGATCTGCCGGAGTTCCGGAATCCGCAGCATCCAGGCCACCATCGCAAACGCGAACGCATACACCGACATCGCATAGACGAAGAGGATGTACGACGGGATCATCGACCCGCCACGCTCGAGCGCCGCGGCGAGCCAGGGAAGGGTAAAAACGATGACCGCGGTCATCACTGCTGAGGCGACGAGAACCTTGCCCAACCAGGACCCGAATGCGGCGTCGACGATGTGCCCGATCCGGTTGCGCAGGAAGAAGAGCAGAATCACGGCTTCCGCCGCCGTCGTGACGCTCAACGCCAGGGCCAACCCGGTGTAGCCTAACGATTCCATGAACAGCACGCATAACAGCAGATTAAGGACAACAGTCAGCACCCCGGTGACGACTGGCGTCATCGTGTCGCGCGTGGCGTAGAACACGCGCGTCAGGATTTCGGTCAGGGCATAGCCCACCAATCCGGCGGCGAACACGGCCAACGGCGCGATCACCAGTCTCGTTGACGAGGGGTCGAAGTCGCCGCGCTCGAAAATGACCTGGACGATCGGTTTGCGCAGCAGCAGAAGACCGATTCCGGCGGGAATCGAGAGAAAGAGCAGCGGGCGCAGCGTGCGGTCGAGCGTGTGCCGAAACTCTTCGTTGTCTCCTCTGGAGTAAATCGCGGCGAGCGTCGGGAAGACGACGGTCGAGATGCTCAGCGCGAGCACGCCATGCGGCAGCATCAGCAATTGCCAGGCGAAGTTGATTGCCGAGACGCTTTCCGAACCGGTGGTCGACGCAAACGCCGTGACCGCGATGAAATTGATCTGGAACACGGCCAGACCGATGACTCGCGGGCCAAACAGCCGCGCCACCTCGCCGAGCCCCTCCACGCGCCAGTTGAACGACGGTCTGAGTCGCATTCCAGCTCGAATCAAACCCGGTATTTGAATCGCGAAGTGCCCAAGCGCCCCCACGATCACGGCCCAACCGACAGCGTAGATGCCGTAGTCCTGCACGAAGAAGAGCGCCCCGACGATAATCGCGGTGTTGTAGATCAACGGCGCGAGCGCCGGCAACGTGAACTGGTTGTGGGCTTCGAGGATGCCCTTGGCCGCGATGCCCAACCCAAGGAAGACAGGTGAAAGCAGCAGGATGCGCATCAACCTGACGGCCATGTCTTCGGTCGGCTGGTCGAAGCCCGGGGCCACGATGTGCATCAGCGGACGCGCCAGGACGAAACAGAGTGCGCTGAGCACGAGCACGCTGATGCCGGCCCAGGTCAGCACCGCCGAGGCAAGATTCCAGGCCCGCGATTGGTCGTCGTCTGCCAGAAACTCGCCGAACACCGGAATGAAGGCGGCGCCGAACGCCCCGGCCATCACAACGAGGAAAAGCAAGTCCGGAATCCGGAAGGCGCTGACGTAGGCGTCCATTTCCGGCCCAGTCCCAAACTGGTCGGCGAGGATGACTTCGCGGACGAGACCGAGCACCCGGCTCAGCACAAACGCGACGGCGACGATCAGCGCGCTCCGCGCCAGACCCGACCTGATCCCGGCGGCGGGATGGGCGGCCGTGTCGGCGGCGGGGATCTCGTTCGGATCGTCAATGGCGGGTGGTTGTTCCAGGCGTATAACCTGCGAGGCCTGACTCATGGTGTGGATTATCGCATTGTGCACCGGAGCGATGCATTCACTTCGACTGCCGTGAAACAAGGCGCCTATAGATTGAGCCCGGACTCTGAAAGTGGTATGCTTTGGGTGTTGCCCGTGAACCGGGCGCTTTTGTTGTGCATTCATGTGCATTCAGTAGTGACGTTGCCGCAAATGGCCCGATGCGTCGGTCGTTTGCGATGAGTTGAGGAAGTGTCGTTTTGGCGAATAGCAAATCCGCGCGGAAGCGCATCCTGGTTTCCGAGCGACGTCGTCTGCGCAACCGGCCGTACCGGTCCGCCGCCCGCACCTACGTCAAGAAGGCCGAACTGGCGATCGCTTCAGGAGACAAGGCCGCCGCTCAGGAAGCCGTCCTGACCGCGACGAGTACGCTCGACCGCGTTTACGCCAAGGGCGTGATCCACAAGAACAACGCCGCGCGTCGCAAGTCCCGACTGATGAAGAAATTCAACGCCCTCGGCGCGTAGGGTTTGTGGAAAACGGAAATCGTCAGCTAACGCCGGTTCCTGGATGACAATTCATCCGCCAGCCGGCGTTTCTGTGTGTGCGACTTGGGAGCGAGAGACGGCGGCCGCGGCCGGAGATGTCTCGACTCGGCTCGACATGTCGTGGATCGGGAGCCTCGGGAGGACACGCGGATCCGGGAGGACACACAGGTCCTCCCCTACGAATCACCCCCGCAGGGCAGCGATGTTGGCGAGGGCGGCGTAAAGGGCGTCGACCGGATCACGGAGTTCGCCCGTTTTCATTTTGCGATCGGTTTCTTCGAGCACCCGGGCGACACGCGGGGCGAAATTCCTTGGTTGCTCGTGAATCGTGCGGGCGATCGAGGTCATCCGGTTGACGTTGGCCAGGCGCAAGTCCTTCCCGACCTCGACCGGAGCGCGGTGATCGGCGCGAGCCATCACGACCGCGAGTTCCACGCTCCCGCAGAGTTGCGAGAAAATCTTGTGCGGGTCCTCGCCGGCGGCCAGCAAGCGCTCAAGTTCGGGCGCGGCACGGCGGATGTCGCCAGAACTGGCGGCATCGATGAAGGCGAAAATCCGGTCGTTGTCACCGGCGGCAACCAGGTTCTGGATGTGCCAGTCGCTGACCGGATCGGGGTGAGCGGCGACGGCGAGTTTGTCGACTTCGTTGCCGAGCGCATCCATGTCCGGCGCACGGTCGAAGGCTGGATTCCTGCCCTTTTGACTCCAGGACGAGGGGTAGAGGGTGATTGCGAGTTTCTGGGCCGTGCCCCGGTCGATCGTGCCGCCAGCCGACCTCGCGCGGGCTACGATCCACTCGACCAACTCGCGACCCCGTGGTGGATCGCAGTTGACGACCTCGGCATCTTTCGGCAACGCCTTCTTGACGGCGGCGGACACAGCGGTTACCGAAGGATCGGCGAGAATCAAGGTCGTGGCCGGGGGAACGCCAGAGAACAAAGCGCCCCAGTCGGCGTCGCCACCCTTGGCGGCGCCTTTCGCGTGCCGGGCGAGGAGATTCTCGACTACGATCGTGCGCCCCTCGGAGAAAAATCCGATGCTTGCGGCAGCCATCAGCACATCCAGGATCGACACGACATTTCCGTCGAGCGTGGTCGTGCTTTGGCCGTCCGGATCGTTGGCGAGGGCGCGACCGCGGGCTGCCTCGCGCACCATCGAATTGTCTGGACCGAGAATGATGTAGATCATGGATGTTCCGTGGATGACTGAGATGATTGTAAATCGAGCGGACTGTTTTGAGTTGGGCAGGGCGCGTTGCCCAATTCAAACCGTCACTTGCCCAAACCGTCATGCTGACGAAGGAAGCATCCCGACGCCGCTGGATGCGGCGAAGCCGGTCCGCGTTAGCGGACGCTCTCTCGTGGAGACGTGAGGCGCCGACGTCGTCGTCGAGTGCTTCGCACCGGGATTCCTCGCAAGCTCGGAATGACGACCTTAGGCAGATGATCCGGCAATGGTAGCGCAGTGCGGGCCTGACTTCGGGAATGGCCAGACCGTGCGATGCCGGGACGCGATGGGGAACCTTGAACCTGCATTAGCAGGTGGGCGCCGCGGACTGCCGCGGGACACATCCCGCGACCGAGCAGCTCCCGGTTCTCTGAAAGTTGGCTCAAGACCACATCAAACGCCACGGACACCGCTGGCCTGGCCGAGCGGGGAGCGTAGCACGCTCGCGGATTCGGTTCAACGTTGGCTGAGCCTGGCCCGGTTCCTCATGTACACTCGGCAACATAGATGAAATGCGCCGAGTGGACACGTGCGACGCGACCCGGGACAAGGTCGCGTTCAGGGACGAAACCGCGATGTCATTGCCAACCAGGGAGATCGACAAGATGCGTCGGGTAGTCGTGACCGGTGTGGGCGGCATTTGCGCCGTCGGCAACAACGCCGCACAAATCTGGGAAGCGATTTTCACCGGGCGGTCGGGCATCGGCGCGATCACCCGCTTCGACGCCGAGGGCTTCGAAACGCGATTCGCCGGCGAGGTCAAGGAATTCGACCCGGCCGCGACTATTGGCCGCAAGGAAAGCCGCCGTATGGATCGATACACGCAGTTGTCGGTCACCGCCGCCAGGGAGGCCGTTGCGCAGTCCGGTCTTGACATCCCATCGGAGGCGACCCGGGTGGGTGTGCTGGTCGGTACGGGCATGGGTGGCATGGAGACATTCGAAGCGGGC
Organism: Chloroflexia bacterium; assembly: GCA_013698495.1. Classification (GTDB taxonomy): domain Bacteria; phylum Chloroflexota; class Chloroflexia; order Thermomicrobiales; family UBA6265; genus JACCYX01. The sequence goes on along the minus strand of JACCUV010000347.1, from coordinate 5,858 downwards.
GTCGAGACGCTGCTCACCAGCGGACCGCGCCGGATTTCTCCGTTCTTCGTGCCGATGATGTTGCCGAATATGGCCTCGGGCACGGTTTCGATCGACCTCGGGGCCAAGGGGCCGAATTTCGGAACCGTCTCGGCGTGCGCCAGTTCCGCCCACGCCATCGGCGAAGCCACGCTGATGATTCGCAACGACATTGCGGATGCGATGGTGGCGGGCGGCGGCGAAGCCGCTGTGACCCGCATGGGTATTTCCGGTTTCAACGCGATGGGCGCGTTGTCGACCAGGAACGACGACCCCGGGTCCGCGAGCCGCCCGTTCGATCGCGATCGGGACGGATTCGTGCTCGCGGAAGGGGCGGCAGTGCTCATTCTCGAAGAACGCGAGCACGCCATCGCGCGCGGAGCCACGATCCTCGCCGAAGTCGTGGGCTATGGCGCCACCGACGATGCGAACCACATGGTGCAACCGGCGCCGGGGGGCGAAGGCGCCGCTCGGGCGATGTCGATCGCGCTCGACGACGCCGGTTTGGCGCAGACCGGGATCGACTACATCAACGCCCATGGCACGTCCACGCAGTTGAACGAAAAGCTGGAGACGATGGCCGTGCAGCGAGTCTTCGGCGAGCGAGCAGGAAACGTGCCGATAAGTTCGACCAAGTCGATGACCGGGCATTTGCTCGGAGCGGCGGGTTCGCTTGAGGCGCTGATCACGATCGCCGCGATGCACGCCAATTTGCTGCCGCCAACCATCAACCAGCACACGCAAGATCCAGAATGTCCACTCGACACCATTCCAAATGTGGCTCGTGGCGCCGAGATTCGCTACGCGATGACAAACTCGATGGGGTTTGGCGGGCACAACGTTTCGCTGATCCTGGCTCGCGCGGATCAACGCGCATCGTGAGCGCTGCCTCCTCAACGCGAGGTCCGGATTCCGGAGCCAAGCGAGTCGTGATCACCGGGTTTGGGGCAATCTGCGCCCTCGGACAGACTATCGATGCGATTCGAACCTCGATGTATTCCGACTTCTCCGGTTTGCGTACGATCACGCTGTTCGATGCGAGCGACTTCCCCACGACTTTTGCGGCGGAAGTCGCTGATTTCAGGCCCGACGAGGTGCTCGATCGCAAACACGCGCGACGTATGGACCGGTTCACGCAATTCGCGATGATCGCCGCACGGCAGGCGATGGCGTGTTCAGGGCTGGATATCGCGGCCGAACCGACGCGAACCGGCGTCCTGATCGGCAGCGCGTTCGGCGGCGTTGAGACATTCAGTCAAGCGGTCGAAACGATGCTGACGAAGGGGCCGCGACGCGTTTCGCCGTTTGCCGTGCCGCTGACGATTCCGAACATCGCTCCGGGGATGGTCGCGATCGACCTGGGAGCGAAGGGTCCGGCCTTCGCCTACGCATCGTCGTTCGCCAGTTCCGCAAACGCGATCGGCGAGGCGATGCGCATGATCCAGGCCGGTCGGGCCGATGCCGTCATTGCCGGCGGGGCGGAAGCGCCGATTACGGGGATCGTGATGGCGGGTGTCGCCGCGATGCAGTCGTTGTCGGACGACAACCACAATCCACGGGGCGCGGTCAAGCCGTTCGACCTGCACCGGAACGGAACTGGCCTCGGGGAAGGCGCGGCGATGCTCGTGCTCGAGGATCGCGATCGAGCCACGGCGCGAGGAGCGACCGTGCTCGCCGAAATCGTTGGGTACGGCTCGACCGCCGACGCCTTTCACGACGTCCAGATTGCGCCACACGCCGAGGGTCTGGCGCGGGCAATGGTGTATGCCCTGGAGGAAGCCGGTTTGACGCCGGGCAAACTCGGTTATCTCAATGCCCACGGGACGGCGACGCCAATGAACGACGCGCTGGAAACCGAGGCGATCAAGACCGTGTTCGGAAGCGCCGCCTGGTCACTACCGATCAGCTCGACCAAGGCGCGAACCGGTCACCTGCTGGGCGCGGCCGGAGCGATGGAGGCGGTGCTCTCGATTCTGGCGATGCAGGAAGGCTTGTTGCCCTCGACGTTCAATCTGCTGGCGCCTGACCCGGAGTGCGATCTCGATTACATACCGGGCGCCCATCGTGCGCTCGAAGTCGATGCGGTGATGTCGAACTCGATGGGGTTCGGCGGGCACAATGTGTCGTTGGTGTTTAGACGGTCGTAGAGGCAGACCCCGGTCGCATATCGCGTCTGGCCAACCAAGGTGCAGGGTTGTCCGCCCAGGGTGTCGCGCGCATGTGATGGCCTGACAACCCTGCCAGTTGATTGGCGAGGTCTCTTTCTTGCCGGGGTCAACCCCTACGCCTGGCGACTAATCGAGATAACCCTGGAGGCGAGTGCTTGTGCCGGGATGGCGCAGCTTGCGGAGCGCCTTGGCCTCGATCTGGCGAATGCGTTCGCGGGTGATCCCGAAGTCGCGGCCAACTTCTTCCAGGGTACGGAACCGGCCGTCGTCGAGACCGTAGCGGAGCACGATGATCTTTCGCTCGCGCTCGGTCAATTGGTCGAGCGCGTCGCCGATCTGGGCCCGGAGCAGTTGTTGCGAGGCCAGTTCCAGTGGCGCCGGCATCGTCTCGTCTTCGATAAAATCCCCAAGGAAGGCGTCGCCCTCGCTGCCGACCGGAGCCTCGAGCGAGACCGGGTGACGGGCAACATCCAGCACTTGCCGAACCTTTACATCGGAAACGGCCATTGCGCGAGCGATTTCAACCTGGCTCGGTTCGCGCTCCAGAATCTGTTGCAGGCGGTGCGAGGTCTTTTTGACGCGGTTGATTGTCTCGCCGACATGCACAGGCAGGCGAATCGTGCGGCTTTGATCGGAGATTGCGCGGGTGATCGCCTGCCGAATCCACCACGTAGCATAGGTGCTGAATTTGAATCCGCGGTGGTAGTCGAATTTGTCGGTGGCCTTCATCAACCCGATGTTGCCTTCCTGGATCAAGTCGAGGAAGGAGAGGCCGCGGCCACCGTACTTCTTGGCCACGGAGACCACGAGCCGGAGATTGGCCTGGATCAGGTGGGCGCGCGCATTGTCGCCGTCTTCAACGTCGGCTTCGAGCGACCACGTGTCCTCGTGTGAGTTCGCCGTGTCACCGAGGCGCGCTTCGGCGGCCTTGGCGCGCTCCATCCTGGTCGCCAGCCAGACTTCTTCCTGCATCGTCAGCAAGTTGGTCTCGCCGATTTCCTGCAGGTACATGCGCACTGAGTCGCCCACACCAGCCGCGAGGGGATCGACGACAGGAGCGGGCGCCTGACTGGCTTTGGCGCGGGTGCGAGCGGGGGCTTTCGGGACTGGGGCGGGCGCGGCTGGTTTCTGGTCAAGGACCTCGATACCTTGCGCCACCAGCGCGGAGTAAAACTCCTCGAGCGAGTCCATTTGCTCCTCGGCATTGGGGAACATATCGATGATCTCGTCGGACAGCAGGTAGCCTTGATCTTTGCCCTTCTCAAGCAGACTCGCCATCATTGGACTCTCTCCACCTCGCGGGAACGCGCATCGGCACAGCCATGTTCGATGCGCATGCGACAGAAGCTGTGACCAGCGCGACAGGCGCCGTCGCCTGCCTTCCATGCGGGTTCACTTCGATGGGAAGTCCGCACCACTCAGCTTTCGGGACAAACGAAAACCCAACGCAGATCGCGTCGGGCGGACTCTCACCTGATCCATCCATTGTCGTACCAGGGAAGGTCCATGATCCCTCTCGTTCATCGCTGAGCGTTTCTCACTTTCACAGAGTGTATCGCCTGAGGCGAGGCGTTTCAAGACACTGTATACACAAATCACGGTTTCGAGATGCCAGAATTGCCCGCCTCAAGTGCTATACTATCGGTCGCATTCGAGCACGTCGGCACGTCTCTATCAGGAGCGCTACGCGGTATGTCGGGACATTCCAAATGGTCAACAATCAAGCGCAAGAAGGGCGCGGCCGATGCCAAACGTGGGCAGCTTTTCACCAAGCTGGCGCGGGAGATCACGGTTGCCGCGCGAACCGGTTTGCCCGATCCCGACGCCAACGCCCGCCTGCGAATCGCCGTCCAGAAAGCTCGCTCCGAAAGTATGCCGAAGGACAATATCGATCGCGCGATCGCCCGCGCAATCGGTGACAACAGCATCGAGCAGTACGAGGAGATTTACTACGAGGGGTATGGTCCTGGTGGCACGGCGATCATGATCCAGACGATGACGGACAACAAGAACCGGACGGTGGGCGAACTCCGATCCAGCCTGACACGGTCGGGCGGGAGTCTCGCCGAGAATGGCAGCGTCGGCTGGATGTTCGACCAGACGGGTGTGATCACCATTCTGGTCAACGGCAGTGAAGACGACGCGCTGGCGCTGATTGCGATCGATGCGGGCGCGATCGACTTTTCGGTGGAGGACGGTGTGGCCGAGATTTACACCGATCCGACCGAGTTGCACAAGGTCTCGGAGCAGCTCGCCTCAGTCGGGTACGAGATCGACAATGCCGAGCTGACCATGAAGCCGCAGAGCATGCTGCAGCCGGATTTGGACCAGGCGGTGAAGGCGATTCGACTGCTTGAAAAGCTCGAAGACCTCGACGACGTGCAAGCCGTGTACTCCAACCTCGACATTTCCGACGAGGTGTTGGCGGAAGTGGGTTGAGGCGGCGGGAATGATGGATGACGCAGCCTTTCTGACATCGAAATCGACAAGATTCTTCGTTCCTAGGAATGACATAACCCGGTCGTTGCGGCGGCGACGGCCCATGTCCGTGATTTCCCGTTGACAAACTCTGAATTGGTGACGCTCGGCATCGACCCCGGAACCGCAATTCTCGGATTCGGGGTGATTCGCGGCGACACGGAGCCTCAGCTCGTTGACGTCGGGGTGATCGAGACCGACGCCAAGGCATCGATGCCCCAGCGGCTCAAGGTTCTTCACGCCGAGACGGCGCGCTTGATCGAGACGTACGCTCCAGACGTCCTCGCTGTCGAGCAACTCTTTTTTGCGCGGAATGTGACGACGGCGCTGGCCGTGGGCCAGGCGCGCGGTGTGGTGTTGCTGGCTGCCGCACAGGCGGGTGTTGAGGTCGCGGAATACAGCCCTTCCGAGGTTAAGTTCGCGGTCGTTGGCTACGGCAAGGCCGAAAAACTCCAGATCCAGGAAATGGTGCGGATCATTCTCAATTTGGAGACGGTTCCTCATCCCGACGATGCGGCGGACGCCCTTGCGGTGGCGCTTTGCCATGCCCAAACCGCTCCATTCATGGCCAAGGTAGCGCAACACGACCTCTCGGACAGGACATAACGAATGGTGGGAAGGATCCGGCTCGACAATCATCTCGTCGACCGAGGGCTCGCCGACACCCGTTCCCGCGCCAAGGCGCTGATTCTTGCCGGGGATGTGCTGGTCAATGATCGACGCGAAACCAGAGCCGGGTATGCGATTGGGGAGCGCGATGCAGTCACCCTCAGGCAGAAACCGAGATTCGTGAGCCGAGGCGGGGAGAAACTCGATCAAGCTCTCGATGCGTTCGGGATCGATGTCGCTGGATTGGTGGCCGCCGATCTGGGCGCAAGCACGGGTGGATTCACGGACTGCCTGCTTCAACGAAACGTGGCACGGGTCTACGCGGTCGATGTCGGTCATGGCCAGTTGGACTTGCGTGTTCGCGACGATGAGCGCGTGGTTGTCCTCGAACGAACCAACGCGCGGTATCTCGAATTGCTTCCAGAGGCGGTCGACATCGTTGTCATCGATGTCTCGTTTATCTCGCTGTCGTTAATCTTGCCGGTTGCGGCTCGGTTGCTCAAGCCGGGCGGGGTGTGCGTTCCACTCATCAAACCGCAATTCGAGGCGGGGCGCGGTGAGGTCAGGAAGGGGGGTGTTGTGCGC
>JACCUV010000362.1 GCA_013698495.1 Chloroflexia bacterium | reverse complement strand
GATTACGGCCGAGGCCGAAGCGGGCAGCGGCTCGGTCGGTGTGCTCGGCGGACTCCACGGCGATCTGTCCGTCTTTTTCGATCTGGGTCTCCTGGCCGATTTGACCGAGTTGGCGGAAACGCTGAGCGATCGCGGCCTGATTCCGGATTATCTCGAACTCGGCCGCTTCGGGACCGAGAGCGTCTACTACATCCCCTGGATGCAGGCCTCGTACATCATGTGCGCCCATCGCGATGCGCTCGAATACCTGCCGGACGGGCTGACCGAAGAGACGCTCCAGACCGAACTCACCTATGAGCAACTCCTCGCCTGGGGAACCGCCCTCAACGATGCCCTCGGTCCGGTCCTGGGATTCCCCGGCGGCGAAGACGGGCTAATCCACCGCTTTTTCCAGGGCTATGGGTACCCAAGTTTCACCGGCGGTCTCAACACGACGTTCAGCAGCGAAGGCGCCGTCGCGATGTGGGAGTGGTTCGGCAACGCCTGGAGCGTGTCCAATCCACAGGGCCTGACCTACAACAATATGGACGTGCCGTTGCTCTCCGGCGAAGTGATGGTCGCCTGGGATCACACCGCCCGCCTGATCACGGCGTTGCGGGAAACCCCGGACGATTTCGTGACATTCCCGGCTCCGCGTGGACCGGAGGGTCTCGGCCAGATGCCGGCCCTGGCCGCGTTGGCGATTCCGAACACCGCTCCCGATATGGAAGGTTCGATGGCGCTAATCGACTACCTGACGCTGCCGGAGACTCAACTGACGACTTTGCGCGAGGTGGCGTTCTTCCCGGCGATCGACATCGATCTGCCGGACGATCTGGACGCCGGGGCGCAGGCCGAGGCGAACGCGATCCTGGCGACCACGGCCGATCCCGCCGTGCTCACCTCCCTCCTGTCGGTCGGTTTGGGAGAGCAAGGCGGCGCCTACAACAAGGTCTTCCGCGATTCCTTCCAGGCGATCGCGATCGACGGCAACGACATCCAGACCACGCTCGACGAGCAAGCGGAAATCCTCCAGGGCGTGCTCGATTCAGTCGAGGCGCCGTGCTGGACACCCGACCCCGAGAGCGAGGGCGTCTGCCAGGTCGGCTAGCGGGGTCTGCTGGCGCGTTCCATCTGAACCGTCACCCTGAACGCCAGCGAAGGGTGGCCCCGCTGGTTACCGAGCGAAGCGCTTCCGACGAAGTCGGTGTAGTATGTCGCCGGAATCTCGCGTCCGCTGACGCGGACCGGCTTCGACGGGGGAATCTTCAGTCGTCAGAGTGTCGGCGCTTTGATGTGCCAATCAGCGCCCGACGCACGTCTTGGCGTTCGTGAATCTGCACAACTACGTGAGGATCGGGCCAAATGGCGAATCGGGCAAAGTGGACGCCATACCTCCTCTTGCTGCCTTCGGCGGTCTACCTCGCCGTGTTCTTCGCGGCGCCGATGGCACAGGCGTTTGGGCTCGCCTTCCAGGACACGGACAACAACTGGAGTCTCGATTCCTGGCGAATCATGTTTTCGGACGCCAGCTTCAACGAGGCGCTGCGGACGACGCTGGTCCTGATCGTCGTGATCATCCCGATTCAGTTCGTGTTGGCGATGAGCATGGCGCTGGTCGTGAACGCGAAGCTCAAGTTTTCCGGATTGTGGCTCTATATCTATGCGATTCCACTCGGCATCAGCGAGCTCGCGGCCGGCATCATCTGGTACGCGGTCTTCACCCAGCAGGGTTGGCTCAACAGTTTCCTGCAGGGTCTGGGTGTGGTGGAGCGGCCCTTCATTTTTCTGAGTTACGAGAATCAGGGATGGCTGATCTTCGCGATTGTCCTTGCTGAAGCATGGCGGGCGACATCAATCGTGATGGTCATCCTTGTCGCGGGATTGCAGGGCATTCCGCGAGATTACCTGGAGGCGGCCGATGTCTTCGGCGCCTCGTCCTGGCAGAAGGTGACGAGGGTAATCCTGCCGTTGCTCCGGCCCAGCCTGCAGGTGGCGCTGATCCTGCGGATTATCCTGGCGTTCCAGGCGTTCGCCGTGATCATCGCGATTGCTGGTCAGGCGCTGACCGTGCTTCCGGCCGAAGCCTATCGCTGGTACCAGGACTATCGCGATCCTCATGTCGCCGCGGCCTACGCTTCACTGATCCTGTTCCTGTCCATTGCAAGCACAATCCTGGTGCTGTGGCTCGTGCCGACGCGGGAGGAGCAATTGGGATGAGGAACGCGAATCCAGCTCGCGAGACTGGCGACGACTTTCGGTCGTTGCGGCAAGCGCGGGGACGACGCCACACGCTGGGTCGAGCCGGATTGTATCTGCTGGCGACAGTCATGGCGCTGTGGGTACTGGCCCCGATTTACCTGATTACGATCACCGCCTTCAGCCCGCGCGATGTTGTCCGCGAATATCCGAAACAGGTGATTCCGCGGGAGTTCTCGGTTGAATCGATGGATTTCTTTGTCAATTCCACTGGCGTGCTGGGGTCGTTGTGGAACAGTGTGCTGGTGGCGTTGATTACGCTTGTGTTGTCGACCATCATCGGCGCCCCCGCGGGGTACGCCTTGGCAAGATTTGCGTTCAAGGGTCGTGATCCGTATCGTCTGGTCATTCTCTCGACGCGAGCGTTCCCGATTGTTATCCTCTCGATTCCGCTCGCGGTTACCTTCCTGACCTGGGGCATCTACGACTCGATCTACGCGGTGGCGTTGATGCACACGGCGCTGGCGATGCCGTTCACGGTGCTGATCACCAGCAGCATCTTCGTCAGCGTTCCACATGACCTCGAAGAGGCCGCGTTGACGTTGGGATGCACGCCGCTCCAGGCGTTCCTGCGGGTGGTGATGCCGCTGGCGCTGCCCGGACTGGCGGCGGCTTCGATTTTCACGTTCGTCCTCTCCTGGAACGAAGTCTTCGCGGCCGTGATCCTCACCCTCCAGGAACGGACTTTGCCCGCTCATGTGCTTGGTGTGTTGACCTCGTCGCCGCCGCACTTCCGCTTCGCCGCGGCGTGGTTCATGCTCGCGCCTTCGCTCATCTTCATCTTCCTGATCCGGCGGTATCTCCTGGGACTGTGGGGGCGGATTTCGCGTTAGTTCGGCGTCGCGCCCGTCTGGACAACCAATGTCTGATCTCACCGACGGATGAGGGGAATATGGCAAACATCGAACTTCGTGGCATAACCAAAATATTCGACAAGAAGGTCCGGGCAGTCAACGATGTCAGCCTGACGATCGCCGATCAGGAGTTCATGGTGCTGCTCGGACCAAGCGGCTGCGGCAAGACGACCCTGATGCGGATGATCGCGGGACTGGAGTATCCAGAGGCCGGGCGCATCGTGATCGGCGGCGGGGATGTCACGGACCTGCCGCCGCGCAAGCGCAACATCTCGATGGTGTTCCAGAGTTACGCCGTCTTCCCGCACCTGACGGTGTTCGACAACATCGCCTTCGGTCTCAAGATGAACAAGACGGGCAAGGCCGAGATCGTGCGGCGCACCGAAGAGGCCGCCGAACTCGTGCAACTCTCACCGTACCTCGAACGGTATTCGGCGCAGTTGTCCGGTGGCCAACGGCAGCGTGTGGCCGTCGCCCGCGCGATCGTGATGGAACCGGCGGTGTTGCTGATGGACGAACCGCTCTCCAACCTCGACGCCTTGCTCCGGCTAAACTTCCGGGCGGAACTGAAGCGCCTCGTCGCCGAGTTGAAGACGACGACAATCTACGTCACGCACGACCAGGTCGAGGCGATGAGCCTCGGAGACAGGATCGCAGTGATGCGCGATGGCAAGATCGTGCAATGCGGGACGCCAATGGAGGTGTACGAACGACCGGCGACCGAGTTCATCGGCGGATTCATCGGCAGCCCGCCGATGAACTTCCTCAAGGTGCGTCTTGAGCGCGTCGATGGCGAGTTGCGGGCGATGCTCGGCAGCCACGGGTTGCCGGCGCCGGCGATGCTGGCCGACCACGCTGACCGCGACCTGTTACTGGGCATCCGGGCGGAGAACATCGAAGCCACACCGGTGGACGGTGTCGCCAGCCAGGACGGTCTGGTTTCGAAAACACTGGTGGTCGAACTGCTCGGCGCCCAGATGCTGGTGACCGGCGAAATTGACGGCCAGGGAATCAAGGTGCTCGTCCGTGCCGACGCGCCAATCAAACCTGGCGTCGACCTGCTGCTTCACCCGGAACTCGACAAACTGCGCTGGTTCGACGCCGAATCCCGTAACGAGATTGTTGTTTCATAGACCTTTCCCTTTTCCTGAAACCGGATCACTTCCGCCGACCCCGGATCGGCGGGAGCCACCAGCACGTGATCGCAAATCCGGTCGCCATCGCCGAGAAATGGAAGACGGAGGTGTAGTTCCGCAAATTGACCCACCAGATGAAGCACTCCCAGGCGACGAAAAGCGAAACGAGCATCCACGGGCGCCGGGCGCGCGCGGCAAACGCCCCGAGCAATCCGAAACAGCCGGCGCTGCCGCCGGTCCAGTTCCGATTCCATGCGATCTCGAAGAAGCGGATGTCCCAAATGTGAGGATAGATCAGGTGCAGCAGGAATCCGCTGAACAACGCCGCCACGAAAGAGGTGCTGAAGAAAATCAGCATCAGTCGAATCGTGCCCTCGCGCACCTCGAACACCGCCCCAAACAGCAGCAGCAGTGCCGTCACATATATTAACTGAAGACTGTCGTGGTTGATCCACGGCCCGGTCACAATCGAGAGCACCGCCTGGCGTGGGTCGGCGGTGAGGTTGGGGATCTGGAAGAGCAGGTGGCCGACGGCATCGTCGTCGATCCAGTAGTGCCGGCCCCGTTTTTCGGCGGCGGGCACGAACACGACCCAGGCGACGATGTTGTAGATGATCACGAACGGGATCGTCAGTGGCAATAGTTTCCAACCGCGCCAACGTTTGCCGGTTCCATCGGTCCAAGGCAGGAAGGTCTTGACTGTGTAGGAGCGAGGATCGTGATTCGCCGTCATGCTCGCGGCTCCGGCGTTCGCATCGCCCGCGACTGAGGTTCGAAGCGCCGCATCTCTGTCACGTGATCTGTGTTCGACAAGCGTACCACCGCGTCAGGGATGTGAGACAAGGTGGTTTAGAGTCACAAAGGTTGACGATCTTGGCGGAAGACGGGCGGAGCAGGCTTCGCAGCACTACCAAGACGGAAGGCGTCAACCATTTCGTGATCCGCTCTAAGGGAAGGCTGATTCCCACGAGGTCGTCTACTTTGCAACGTTGAGCTCCGCCGCCATGTTGAGCGACGCCTCGATCAGGTCGGTCAGCGCGGCTTCGTCGACATCGCTCAGGCGCTTGAGGTAGAGGCAGCCCTTGCCCAATTTGTACTTCCCCAAACGCTCCAGGATCGGTCCGATGCCGTCGAATCCGCCTGAGACATAGAGGGTGATGTCGGTCTTGCGCGGCGAGAAGGCGACGGCCGGGGTCTCGCCCTCGCGACCGGTTGCATAGCGATAGTGCAAGTTCCCGAAGCCGATAATGCCCGGATACCACATCATGGCCTGTTCGCCGGACGCCGGCTCCATCAGTGCGCGAATGCGCTTGCTGTCCGCCCGTTTGGTGTCGTCGACGATCTCATTCAGGAACGCGTCGACGTTCTCGCCGGTGGGTTGGTGCTTGTTCTCGCTCATTTGTTGGGTAGTTCCTCTGGCAGCGCGGACGCGGATGACTCCGTCAACACGACAAGGTGGATGTGCGTGAGTATAGTGAACGATCGATTCAGGACAAGGAACTCGCTCGGGTATCCGAGCCGACTCTTCGATCCTGGAAGTCACGTCAAAGGGCGGTCGCACATGCGGCCGCCCTTTGACGCAACGGGTTGGATAGCACCCCGTGACAGTTCACGACCTTTCGACAGTTCCCAACTTCGGTTCGGGTGTGGCGCCGTCATCGCTGCCGCCGGAATCGAGTTGGGCGAGGGCGATGATTCGACCGTTTTCGGGCTGCAAGAGAATATTGCTGACTGCCGCATCGTCCGGAATCTGGAAGCCGACTACGCCTGAAATGCGGCTTCCTGGCGCCAGTTCCTGACCTTGCAAGTCCGGAACGACGACATCGCTTCCTCGCGGCACGCTGGCATACGACCAGAGGTAGCCATCGGAATCCTGGAGCAGCAACGTGTTGGGGTGCACCGACAGGGGAACCGAGCCGATGTTCTCGATGGTGATCGTGAGCGACACGTAGCGCGCGCCGTCCTGAGCATCCTGGCCTTCCGGATAATCGTCGAACGGATCCAGGATCTCCGAGACCGAGACGATCCCTTCGGCGCCAGATTCCGGCATCTGGTAGCTGATTTCGGCGCCAGTATCGGGCCCGGCTTCCGGATCGGCGCCGACAGGGGTGAGCACCAGAAGCCTGGAGTTTTCTGGTCTCAGGTGAACGCTGACGATCTCGGCGTCGTTGGGAACCTGGAACCCAACCATCCCGGAAAGCCGGTCGCCGGGAGCTATCTGCACATATTGCAAATCGGGAATTTCGAACCCGTCCGGACGTTGGATGCCTGTCGAAGTCCATATGTAACCATCGGCATCCTGGACGACAATCTGGTCGGGTCGGGTTTCGAACGGCCCAGGACCGGTGTTTTCATACGAGACAGTGACCATGACGAATTTGGCGCCCTCGCCCGGACCAGACGCTTCAGCGAACTCATCGAATGGATCCTGCACCTCGATCACGGTGATGACCGCGCGTTCCGCCCCTTCCGCATCGACGAAGGTGAACGAGTCGGCAGGGGGGTCGGCTTGGGCATATCCAGGCTGGACGCTTGCCGGAAAGGCGGCGAATAGGGTGAAAATCAGGACTGAAACCAGAGACCTGATGAAGGAGCGGGAGAGCGCCTGTCGCATTGTTTTACCTCCTGCCTGATGTCATGAGATGTGTGCGGTTACGAGGAAATGACCTGAGGCCCAGTGTTTGCCCGATTCAGCATCCTCCTACATGCCCACGTGCCCGCCTCTTTCGCCGGGCGCAGCAGTCGCCTGGCGGTTACTTCGCGATGCTTCAATGTAGAGCGTGGGCGTGCACGCAACATCGGTAAAATCACGTAGTTGCCGAGAATCTTCAATCCCTTCGCAACTTTGCGTCTACGTGATCGGATGAGCCGCATCACGAACGCCCTGACCGGTTCCCAGCAACCGGTTGGCTGCGATTCCCGCTTGACTTAACCCACGGTAGGAGTACGATCGGGTGCATTCACCCGCGTGAGTCAGCGTGTCGTGAGTCGGGTCCCCTGTCGATCATCCCGGATATTCAGCGTCGTGCGGGCGTAGCTGTCGACGCGTCAATTCCGCCGTTGCCGTCGGACTGCGCTGCTCGGCGCCTCCGAGTTCTGCTCCTAGCCATCGGTTCTAGGAGGTCTCCATTTTTGGCACGTTCGTTCATTCACTAATAGTGGAAGGTCACGATATTCAGTTGGCGGAACTCAACGATGAGTGGAAGTCCACCCTTCTCCCAATGATTCCCGGAGTCTTTTTCCAGGCATTCGGGTC
>JACCUV010000345.1 GCA_013698495.1 Chloroflexia bacterium | reverse complement strand
TTCTCTTGATCGTGCTGATCTTCACGATGCTGGCCGCCGAACGACGCTCGGAAATGGGCATGGAGCGGGCGGTGGGCGCCCAGCGAAGACAGTTGATCCAGCAATTTGTGGCCGAGGGAGCCGGATACACGTTGATCTCCGGCATGGTGGGAACTGGACTCGGTGTGTTGGCCGCGCTCGGAATCTCAAGGGCGTTCAGGGGCTTCATTGGCGAGTCGTTCAACATCACACCTTACGTTTCCCCACGCAGTATGGTTATCGCCTATTGCCTCGGCGTGACGATTACGTTTGTGGCGGTCGCGATCTCTTCATGGCGGGTGAGCCGACTCAATATCGTGGCGGCGGTGCGCGATATTCCAGATGCGTACTCTGCCCACCGGAATCGTCGTCAGCTCATTTGGTCAATTGTCATGGTCGTGGGCGGAGCCGGGCTCGTGTTCCTCGGCATGACGACGAAGCTTCTCGCGCCGTTCACGGTCGGGATGACGCTGATTCCGTTCGGTATCGCCGGCATTGTCACCTACCTTGGGACGCCGTCACGCCCGGTGTTGACGGTCACGGGCCTGTCGACGCTGGTTTTCTGGCTCCTGCCCGACAACGTGTTCCGGCAGATATTCGGCGAGTATGACGGCGACATCGAAATGTTTTTCGTCTCGGGCATCTGCATTGTGGCCGCCTCGACCCTGGTGATCGTCCAGAACCTCGACACCGTGCTCTCAGTCGCCGAGCGGCTCGGCGGCCGGGTCAAGGGGATGTTGCCGTCGACACGCCTGGCCGTTTCGTATCCAGGGGCCAACAAGGGCCGAACCGGGATGACGATCGCCATGTTCAGCCTGATCGTCTTCTCGCTGGTGATGGTGGCCGCCATCAACGACAACTTCACGGCGGCCTTCCTGAACGACAAGGCCTACGCCGGTTGGGACGTCGAGGTCGCAACCAGCCGGGAGAACCCGGTCGTCGACTTCGACGCCTCGCTCGCCGCGGCGGGAATCGACACGAGTCAAATCGAGTCGATCGGGCGAGTCGATTTCCCCAATCAGGGCGGCAACCAGTTTCACGCCGCGGACGGAGAGTGGGGCCAACTCAACCTTTCCGCCGTCGATCCCGCCTGGCTCGAGCAAAGCGACCTCGCGTTCCAGGCTCGCGCCAACGGCTACGACAGTGACGATGCAATCATCGAGGCCATGAACACCGAATCGGACGTGATGGTCATCAACCAATCGCTGGCCGAAGGCGCCATCGCCCAATTCGACGAACCGGTCGGGCAGATCGCGGGCACGTCGACCGAGGGCACATTCGACCCGGCGGTCGTCGAGATTCGAACCGGCGATGGCGACCTTCATCAGGTGCGGGTGATTGGCGTGATCGACTCCGAATTTTCGATGCTCTTCGGCTCGTACATCGGCGCCCCAGCGCTGCAGGCGATCTATCCGGACAGTGGTCCCCTGGCCGTCTCGTATTTCCTCCGCGTGGCGGAGGGCGTCGATCCCGATCGCGTGGCGAAGGACATCGAGATCAATCTGCTTCCGTTTGGGGCCGTGGGCACGGACCTTGAGCAGCAGATGCAGGACGATCAGTCGACACAACAGTCATTCATGTACGTGTTGCAAGGGTTCATGGGTCTTGGCCTGATCGTCGGCATCGCGGCCGTCGGCGTAATCGCCTATCGGGCCGTCGTTGAACGGCGGCAGCAGATCGGCATGCTCCGGGCTCTGGGCTTCCAGCGGGGGATGGTGCAACAGGCGTTCGTGATCGAATCGGCGATCGTCGTGATCCTTGGTGTCCTGGCGGGCGCGGTGTTTGGCCTGATTCTCTCCTACAGCCTGATGACGAGCGAAGACTTCACCGAAGGCACGGGCGGCAACGTCGGCTTCATCGTCCCCTGGGCGACGATGCTGGTCACGCTAGGTCTGTCGGTGGTGGCGGCCTTGCTGATGGCGTGGGTTCCGGCGCGACAGGCATCGCAAGTGATGCCGGCCGAGGCGCTCCGCTACGAGTAGCGGCCAGGCAATCTCGTAGGGGAGGATTCGGGGGCCGTTAAGCAGATCTCGACACCCCGGATCTGGCCCGCGTATGTCCTCCCGCCCATTCCCACGACGTTCGGTGTGCACAACCCAACACCAAGGCTGCATGGAACTGACCTGAATCGGAGAGGTTGCCTGACATTCCGTTCGATTCCCGTATCCTTGAACTGACAACAACAATTGAATCACACCCCACTCTGGTGACAAGTAGGCAAGACTTGGTACGATGTAAGTGGTTGGCCGTCCGCGAACTGCCACCTTATCGATCTCATTGACAACGAGGTGGCGGTTGCAATCATGAATCGACGCGTAAAGATCGTCGCCACGCTTGGACCATCGAGCGCCAGTTCGGTTCAACGGCTGGTGCGCCTGCTCGAAACCGGTGTCGATGTGGCGCGAATCAACGCCGCGCACGGCACAGAGGAAGACCGCGCCAACTACATTCAGCGGGTGCGGGAGGCTGCCAGTCAGCTCGGTCGTCGCGTGCCGGTACTGTTCGACTTGCAGGGTTTGAAAATTCGCACCGGCTTCATCGAACACGACGCCGCCGAAACGATCATTGGCAGCGAGGGCGCCCTCAGGCTGTTTCCCAACGATGTTCCTTCGAACTCCGAGCAGATCGGGATTGGGTATCCAACCCTGCTCACGGTGCTGGCTCCTGGATCGCGCGTCCTGATTTCGGACGGCCTGATTGAACTCATCGTCGACCGCGTGCGTGGCGACCATGCCGAGGCGACTGTTGTCCAGGGGGGGCCGCTCAAGCCGCGACAGGGCGTGACGTTACCGGGCGCGCCAATCGAGGGTGGGGCGTTGACGGATGCCGATCGCCTGGATGTGAAGTTCGCGGTTGGGCAGGGCGTCGATTACCTTGGATTGAGTTTCATTAACGACGCGAGCGACCTCGAACTGGCCCGCAACGCCGGTCACGCCGCTGCCCGCGACTGCGGAGGCGATGCGCCAGGGCTGATTGCGAAGATCGAGCGACCCGAGGCGTTATCCAACCTGCGCGAGATCGCCGGCGCCTCCGACGGGATCATGGTCGCCCGTGGCGATCTGGGCGTGCAGTTGCCGCCGGAGCGCGTGCCGCGCGCCCAAAAGGAGATCATCAAGGTCGCCAACCAGCTTGGCATCCCCGTGATCACGGCCACCCAAATGCTGGAGTCGATGATTGGCCAACCGGTCGCCACCCGAGCCGAAACCAGCGATGTCGCCAACGCCGTCTGGGATGGGACCGACGCCGTGATGCTGTCGGGCGAGTCGGCGATCGGGAAGTTTCCGTTCGAAGCTGTCCAAACCATGGATCGGATCATTAAGGAAGTCGAACGAGAAGGACCGATCCGCTCATTAGCCGCCGCCGAAATCGCCCGCTACGATGAGACCGACGACGTCGAGCGGTTTGCCGACGCGATAGCGCGCGCCGCTTTCCAGTTGGGCGAGCGCACTGCCGCCGAACACGTCGTCGTCTTCACCAAGACCGGTGGCGCGGTGCGGCGCGTCGCCAAGTATCGCCCGGCCCCGCCGATGATCGCCGTTGCCGACAGCGAGATGGTGGCGCGGCGGCTCAACCTGGTCTGGGGTGTCGAGAGCGTGGTCGTACCGGTCGAGCACAATCCGGACGTGATGTTCCGCGTCTCCGGGCAGGTGATTATCGAAGCGGGACTGGCGAAGAAGGACGAATACGCGCTGATCGTCGGATCGCTGCCGATGACCGACAGCGCCGGGCAGACGAATCTCGTCCACTTCCGCAAGCTGGGCACATAACCACATTTGGTAGTGGCCGCGCCTTGTGCCGACCAATGGTGTCAGGTTGTCCAAACGACCGGTCCAGCCCACGCATCCCGGAATGGCGACGCGATGCATCCGGAATTGTTGGCTGCCACAAGGGACAGCCACTACCAGGAGACGGCAACGGCAACCCGCGATCTCGCTACACAACCGTCGCGGTGATGCGCTGGTAGCCGGAGGCTCCCTGCGGAATGATCCCGATCACTTCAGGCTCCTGGGGCACGCCGTTGCCATCGGTGCAGCGCGGGATCACGACGAACTCGCCG
>JACCUV010000339.1 GCA_013698495.1 Chloroflexia bacterium | reverse complement strand
TTCCACGACATCGTCAATCAGCCAGACTCCGTCTACATATGCCAGTATCAGGGTGTCCTCAAAAGTAGAGACTGCTGCCGCGATCGTGACCGTCACTGAGACCCTGCCGTCGTGGAGGCGGTCGATCTCGGCGACATCGACGATCCGCAATTGTCCCTCCGGCTGGATTGGGCCAAGTGCGATGTGCTCCTCAAATTCAGGTTGATAAGTCATCGTGGGGTCGGCAAACAACGATGCCAGGTACCGACCGGTGAAGATGGCGTACTGGAAGGCCGCGTCGCCAGAGTTCATGCACGCGGCCAACACCGCGATTGCGTCTCGTATCTCGTCAAAGGAAAAATCGGTTGTGGAGACAACCGGCGTGGAGGCGATCAAGGCGGCGGGTGTAGCATCGAAGAGTGGCAACGTCACGGGATCGAGGGAGCAGGCTGTGTCATCGGGTGTCTGCGCCATGACGCCAGATAGTGACAATCCGACGATGGCGACGAGCGTTGTCAACACGCCGCCCAGGCGCGCGCTCATTGAATTGTCCAGCATGGATTGGCACTCCCGGGCATCGTCGGCGAAGCGTCGCGTGCAGATGAGAGTGTCGCCCACGGGGCCAGAATACGCCACCGGTTCACTCGATCGAGGCGTTGCGCTAAGCTTCACTCCGGTTGCCTGAGTCGATCGCGCGGCCACGAAGAAACCAGAGGATGCAACGGAGCCGATGACAGGCAAACAGTTCGACACCCGCAAGGATTACGATGGCGCCCCGTTCAACGAGTCGAGCGCGAGCAACGACCCGTTTACGCAATTGCGATTGTGGTTGGACGAAGCCCGAAAAGTGTCGTTGGTGGAAGCCAACGCCATGGTCCTCGCGACCGTCGACCAGCACGGCATGCCCACGGCGCGGACCGTGCTGCTCAAGGCGCTCGATCGGTCCGGACTGGTTTTCTACACCAATTACGACAGTCGCAAGGGTCGCGACATTGCCGCGAATCCCGCCGTGGCTCTTGTTTTCAATTGGCCAACGATGGAACGACAGGTGCGTGTTTCCGGCGAGGCGTCGAAGGTCGACCCGGCGGAATCCGATGCCTACTTCTCGTCCCGGCCGCTCGGGAGCCAAGTTGGGGCCGCGGCCTCGCCGCAGAGTGAACCGGTGCCGAACCGCGCCTGGCTGGAAGAGCGCTTCGAGCGATTCTCGCATGCCGATGCCCCGCTTGGCAGGCCAGTCCACTGGGGCGGCTATCGCGTACAGCCTGCCATATTCGAGTTCTGGCAGGGACGTCCTAATCGGCTTCACGACCGGCTGCGATACGATCGGGTTGGAAGTGGCTGGGAAATTGTCAGGCTGGCGCCATAGCGGATGACGACGTCGGGCGAGGCGTGGTATTCTCCGTTGTCGCCATGGCGCATTCGTCTAGCGGCCCAGGACACCGCCCTCTCAAGGCGGAGATCAGGGGTTCGAATCCCCTATGCGCTACGAAGTGTCGAGAAGTCTCCGTAATTGCGGAGACTTCCGATTGTCGACCGGACGAACGGTGAAACAAAGACGCACTCGTAGAACGCGTGCGCTCAGGCGAACTGCAAAATGGTGTTGTAGATGTTGTGCACCTCGCTGTCACGGTTGTTCGATCGATTCCAGGTGTGACGCGCACCGGGAATCTCTCCATCGAGCCGATCTTTGGTTGAAGTTGCTAGTGGATGTCGATAGAACTCACCGGGTGGGATCAGTTCGTCTCCCACAAGGATCGTTGCCACCGAGGCCAGACCGATCATGCTCGGATGTTCCTGAAGAACCTGCTTCATGAACCGGTCCAATGAAATGCCAATAACCTCGTTTGTCGTTGGATCTTCGAGCACAGAAAGCACCGGATTCCGCGGATTGACCGAAAATCGTCGATCACGACCAAAGAACAAGACGGTGAGTTGATCGAGGTCGATGTCAAGATAGACTTCGAACGTCTCAGGGTTGATCGATTCAAAGTCCGGAAATTGAATCCTATCTGTCATGTTGGCCACTTCCTGACCTCGTCTGCATTCTTGTTGCGTTGCAGGTAGGCGGTTATCACAAATCCATGTTCATCGTCATTATAGCGAATCACCACTTTCATCACGTCGCCTTCGAAGTGCTTGTGTCCAACCAGATAGAAGCACTCCCGATCGGGAAACTCGCGATCATGGTTAATGAGTGTCGGCGACTCGATGGCAAGTTCGACGAGGTGCAGAAATTCATCCATCCACGCCTTGTTGGAGAGGACATGCACTTCCCACTGACGTCGGGTAAGTAGAACAGACCGCCCAAGAATGTCAACGGTGTCGATGAGTAGCTCACTCAGTGTCAGTTCCGTTTCTCCTTGGCCATCACTTGCCTCGACCAATCCCTCATCTTGCCTCGACACCACCGACTTCTACGAGTGCAAAGTCAAGTGTCAGGTTCGGAAGAGGCAACTTCGAACCCTTATCGAGGACTCCTTGCTCACAACCACTGCAAAACCCTCGCCGCAATTTACGGCGAGGGTTTGTTGCATCCAGAACAAATGAAAGTCCCGAATGACCGGCGGTGGTTCCAAACCATGCCATGCAGTTTTCGATGCAACGTCCCGCAACGTGCATCGTGCCCTGCCTGACCCCGCGTCTGTTCCGGGATCGATCTGAGCCCCGCAGCTCATTTCGTTGAAACCGACCGGTTGGCGAACCCACGTTTCCAGTCCCTCGGGACAGTCTGCAAACTATATACGTACACACATTACACTGTCAAGTAAGGCATAGTCAGGTCGGCGCTCCGGGAACCGAGCGCACCCAATCGCGCTCAAAAATGACCAGGCACCTGGCCAGCAGCGTCGGATCCTCGATCGCGATCGCGAGTTCGCGGTTGTCGTCGAGGGATGTCGAGGTGAAGTTCTGGGAACCGACAATCGCCAGGTCGCCGTCGATCACCATCAGTTTGGCGTGGATGTAGAGCGTCTCCGCCAGCCGAATTTCGGCCCCGCTATTGTAGAGTAGAATGGCAAACTCCTGGGTTACCTCATCGAACGAGGCGTCGACGATCAGGCGCACCTGTACCCCGCGCGCCGCGGCATCCTCAATCGCGTCGACGATTTCGACATCCCGGATCACCTCGGCGTAGAAGTCAATCGAACGCTCGGCCCCACCGATCAATTCCAGGTACCGGGCGCGGCTGTTGGTGGGACTGACGATCAGCGGCCCGTCCGGATCGTCCAGGGGTTCATGATCCCAGTCGCGGTCGAATACGGTTTGGGCCTGCGCGACCGATGCCCGATCGGTTGTCGTGACCCCGAATTCGCGGTTCGAGGTGAAAGCCGATGCGGTCAGATTCTGGTTCATGAACAGCGCTGTCTGGCGGTCGATCACGATGTACTTGGCGTGCGAAAAGCGAATGTCCGATGCGGACCAGCGCACCTCGATGCCGAGCAGTTCGAGCCGCTCCCTGACCTCGATCTGGCCACCTCCCCCGCCGAAGGGGAGCTCCTCGAGCATGACGCGGACTCGTATGCCGCGATCGACCGCGTTGCCGAGCGCCTCGATCGTGACATCGTCGGAGAGGATGTAGATCGACACATCGACCGTGCACGAAGCGGAGTCGATCTCGCGGATGACCGGTGCGTGGCCATCGTCCGGCTCGACGAAGAGTCCGGTGACCGACCCAGGTGGGGAGAGCGTGGCCAGGCAATCGTCGAACGTAGAGGGAGAGAGCGAGATGGACGACGATGACGAGCACGAGACGAGGACGAGGATGACGAGCAGCACGCTTGCCAGGCGTGTCATGCGCAGATCTGGAGTGCCAGTGGTCACGACAGTCCCACGCCAAATCTGCGCACTATGCGCTCGACCGCTTCGCGAGCCGCCTGGCTAATCTCACCAGCGAGCGAGATCGAAAGGTCTTGCGGGATGCGCACGCCAAGTTCGAGCTCGGTCGCACGTTGGATCACTCGATCTTCCCACGGTCCGACCACAGCGCGATTCACGGCGAGATCCTCCTCCGCCAGGGCCATGGCGAAGAGTTCAGCGGCAATCGGGTCCGAAGTGACGCCCACCATGGCGAAACTTCCAACCATCTTGCCAATCACGGAAACGGATATTCGTATAGCCAGATTGACATCCACGGCGTCATCAGCCCGCGACGACGACGCCAGGAGTTGAACACGCAAAATTGGATGGACATAACGCGCACTGAGGTCGAGCACAAATGGACCTCTACCACTCACGGCGTCCACATCCGTCACCGACCACACTGGGTTTTCGCCGATCATCTGAGCGGGCAGCCGAACAGTTCCAGGCGGCTTGTCTGGCGGAGTAACGTTGACGGTGCACCAGTGCGCGATCCGCTTGCCACGCCCCAGATGGGCAAGTGCCGCGAGCGGGTTAACCGGCAATACCAGATGGGACGCGACGCCGTACGCGCGAAGTTGCTCCCGTAAGGCGGCGGCGATCCGGTCGGCGCGGCGCAGTGACGACGGAAGAACGAGCACTTCACGGGCTGCCATATCACCTGAAACTACCAGTTCCAATGCGGTGGCAAACGTCGCGCCTGTTCCAATCGCAATCGTCGAGGCGGCGGGTACGTTTGGGCGAAGATCAGCCAAGTGGACAGGCGCCTCCCCAAGAATCATACGCGGGATCGCGAACGGCAAATACGCGCAAAGGCAGAACAGGCTACCGGTAGCCGAACCAAAGCGAGCCGAAGCACACTTGAATACTCCCCAACATGTCATTCTATCGAACGTTACTGTTAGCAGAACGTGAAGGCAGGGCCGGACCGGCGCCAGTCTGACTGTACAACTTCTGAGCGCCACGACAAGGACGACTCGTTGGCTACAAAGACCTTGACACATGACGCGTCGATGGCCGCCTCCGATCCGCATCCCTCTGCCGGGGAACTGGCGGTCCGGTTCGCGACGACGACGTTCGATACCGGCGGAACCGAGACTGTGGGTGAAGGCGGCGGCGTCCGGGATCGCCAACGCCTCCTCTATCGGTGGCTGGTGTTCGGGATGTTCGTCGTCTACATCGTTGGCGCGATCCTTCTCTTCGTCTGGCGTGGGCAGGCATTCCGGCCCGACAACTGGGCGTTGTTCCTGCTCGTGGGAGCGATCCTGCTCGGTCGCGTCGGTCCATTCCTGCGGGACTGGATTCCATTTGTCCTGCTGGTCTTCGGGTACGAGTTCCTGCGCGGTGTCGCCGGTGAGTTCGTCACCGGCGGCGAACGGGTAGGCGACAGACCGCGCGAGGCGCTGCCAAACGTCCGGGTCGAGAATCTGGTTGACTTCGACGTGGCGCTGATGTTCGGGCAAGATCCTGTGTCCACCTTGCAACGATGGATCTACACCCCCGGCAACCCGCAATGGTGGGATTACCTC
>JACCUV010000333.1 GCA_013698495.1 Chloroflexia bacterium | reverse complement strand
TTCGGCAGCGCCGCCTCATACGGGGCCTGGGTGCTGCACGGCCCGACGTGGGCATTCGGCGGCGATTACTCCGACGCGGATTTCAACATCCTGCTCGAGGAAGAAGGCGCCGTGAACTGCGGCGAGTTCATGCGCGAGTTTGTCGAAAGCGGCAATGCGCTCGCAGTGGCCGAACCAGGCACTGACTTCAACACCGGAGTGTCGGTGGCATGCATGCAGTCGACCGGTTCGCTCGGCACGACCCGCGAGACCGCCCAGTTCAACTTCAAGACCGCCTTCCTGCCGGAAGAGCTTGAATTCGGTTGCTGCACCGGCGGCACCGGTCTTTCGATTATGTCCGGACTGGAAGAATCCAGGCAGCAGGCGGCGATGGCGTTCATCGGCTTCAGCACGAACACCGAGCAGACCACGATGTGGTCGCAGGCGACAGGCTACATGCCGGTCCGGACCTCGGCGATTGAAAGCGAAGAAGAGCAGGCGTTCCTGGACGAAAACCCCAATGCCCGCGTTGCCGTTGAGCAACTGCCGTTGACCAAGCCGCAGGATTCGGCGCGTGTCTTCATCCCTGGCGGCGACCAAATTCTTGGCCGCGGGTGGGAGCAGATCCTGGTCCAGAACCGGCCAGCGGAGGAAGTCTGGGCGGAAGTCACCGCCGAGCTCGAGCCGGAAGCGGCCGCGGTGCTGGAGCAGCTCGCCGAAATCGAAGGTTAGTCACTCGCATCCGGGAATCGTTACCGGAATCGTGGGGAACAAGGGGCGCCGGCAATGCCGGCGCCCCTTGTCGTATGTAGCACGTTTCACGCGTGAAAATTTTCGTAGGGGCGGTACCGTGATCGACCATTAACGGCACGTGACATCACTCGGTCTGGTCGGACACCAGGGTTGGCCAAGGAGCATTCATGACTCCATCCCCTTGACCTTCAATACGGTTACTACGAGCTTTGATTCCGCTGAACGTGCCACTCTCGGCGGACGGTTCGCCCGCCGGCAGGACTGTATTCTATGCGCAAGAGCCAGAATCGATCCGGTAGGCACGCGCCGGCGCGCTCGGGCCACTCGATCACCGATATTCCGTCAACGGGTTCGAGGTATTGCTCATAGCCCACGCCGTCAAGCTCTTCGCGTGTGGCGAGGCGATACAGGTCGAGATGGTAGAGGCAAATCGGCGCCCCCTCGGCGTCCGTGCCATCGTGCTCAGCCACGATCGCGAATGTCGGGCTCTGAATCACCTCACCAACATGGAGTCCGGCGGCGATGCCCTGCGTCAGGGTCGTTTTCCCGGCCCCGAGGTCGCCGTGGAGCAGCACGACATCGCCCGCTCGTAAATCCTTCGCGAACTTCCGACCATAGTCGACCATGCCGTCGTGGTCGCGGATCGCAACCACATCGTCGTCGGTCATTGCGCGGGCAACCCCGGAAACGCGATCAATGGAACCGTGGACGAGACCTGCACGAACTCGCCGACGCCAAAGTGCGTTCCCGGACCCGTCATCGCCTTGATGAATGTTCCGGAACGCAACTGCACACCGATCATGTGGTACTTGCCAAAGTACTCGTGCCGGGTCACGATCGCGGCTCGGCAATCGTCCTCGTGGGAGGATGAGAGACGCACGAATTCTGGCCGCAACAACACATCCACCGCTCCCACCGCCGGGCCAGCAAGCGGCAATTTCCCGATCTCGGTCTCGACGATGTCCCCGTTGGCGGCGCCGGGCAGGTAGTACGCCTCCCCAATGAAACTGGCGACCTCGCGGCTCACTGGTCGGCTGTAGAGGACCTCAGGTTTGGCGGTTTGGGCGATGCCGCCGTCGATCATCAACGCGACCCGATCTGCCGTGCTCAGTGCCTCCTCCTGATCGTGCGTGACGAGCACCGCGGTGGCCTTCGCCTCGCGCAGGATGTCTCGCACTTCGCGCCGGACCGCCACGCGAAGATCAGGATCGAGATTCGAGAACGGCTCGTCCATCAGCAAGACGCGCGGTTTGGGGGCCAGGGCGCGTGCCAGCGCGACCCGCTGTTGCTGTCCGCCCGAGAGATCCTGCGGCAATCTTTCGCCGAATCCACCGAGTCCCACGAGGTCGAGCGCTTCATCCACCCGGCGCCGCGCATTGTCGCCACGCTCGAGACCGAAGCTCACATTCCTGGCGACTGTGAGGTGAGGGAAGAGCGCGTAGTCCTGGAAGACCATGCCAATCCTGCGGCGCTCTGGCGCGGTGTGAATGCCCGCGCCAGCGACGAGTTCGCCATCGACCTCGATGCAACCTCCATCGATGTGTTCGAGACCGGCGATCATCCGCAATGTCGTGGTTTTGCCGCAACCACTTGAACCGAGCAGCGCCAGAATTTGGCCGCTCACCACAGAAAGACTCAAATCGCGCACGACCTGCACATCGCCAAATCGCTTTTGCACACTCAGGCACAGGAGTGTTCGCTGCCCGGATTGCGTCTCGTGGACGGGACTATTCGCTACCAATTGTGGGACTCCAGGAGCGAAGGTGTGCAAGGAATGTACCGCGGGTTTCACATTGGTTGACATGGCGCCAGTTGATTTTCGGTGGTCGCAAAATTCCTCGTTCCTCGGAATGACAAACCGTTTATCGGAATGTCAACTCGAAAGCGGCGTGACGACGCAATCGAGAGGGCGGCCTAGCTTGTCTGTTCGAAGCCTCGTTGCGACAGGATCAGGCTCGGCGCCGCCGATACGACGATTAGTATCAGGGCAGGAGCGGCTGCCCTGCCATAGGCGCCCGTTTGCGTGGCTTGCCAAATACCAGTTGCCAACGTCTCGAATTCGATCGGCGCCAGCATCATCGTCAGTGGCAGTTCCTTCATTACGGTTAACGCCACCAACCCGAATCCCGCCAGCAAACCAGGCGTCGCCAGCGGCGTCGTCACGCGCCGGAGCGTCCCGAGAATGCCCTCACCGAGCGTGCGGGATGCTTCCTCTATCCGCGGGCTGATCTGGAGCAGGGAGACGCGCTCTGCCCCCAGGGCCTGCGGCAGGAATCGCACCGCGTAGCCGATCAGCAACAGCCAGACGGTCTGGTAGAGCGACGGGATGTACCTGGCGCCCATGTACACGAACGCCAGGGCAATCGCGATGCCAGGCAGCGCGAAACCCAGATATGCCTGTCGCTCCAGGGTGGTTGTCAGCTTGCCGCGATACCGGACCGAGAGGATCGCGGTGGGCAAGGCCAGCGCGACCGTAAACACGGCCGCGGCAAGTCCCAGCGAGACCGAGTTCCAGGCCTGGTTGAACAATCGATGGATCGCGTCGCCAGTCGATGCGCCCCGCATCAACCAGTAGAGGAGCACGAACATCGGCAAACCGACCGAGCATGTGAACACCGCTCCACAGTACCCGACGCCAAGCCACTTCCAGCGTCCCAGGTCGTGCCTGCGTTGCGGCCGGGCGGCGCCGGTCGCGACGCGATAATGCCGGGATCGACCCCGCATCCACCACTCACCGGCGACCATCACAATCGTGAACGTCACCAGCACGAGGGCTAGCGCCGCGGCGGCGCTGCGGTCGAAGCTCGATTGGTACTGGATGTAAATGGCGCGGGTGAAAACGTCGTACCGCATCAGCGACACGACGCCGAAATCGGAAACGGCATAGAGCGCCGAAAGCAGGGCGCCGGCGGCGATCGCCGGGCGCAACTGCGGCAGGACCGCCTGGAAAAAGGTTCGGGTCGGTCCCATCCCCAGGCATCTCGCCGCCTCTTCCAGCGCCGGATCCAACCCCCGGAAAGCGGCCTGCACGCTGAGGTAGACGTAGGGATAGGTGAAAAGCGTCAACGCCAGCCAGCTTCCCGCGAATCCGTAGATCGAGGGTAGGCGCTCGATGCCGAATGGCCCTTCGAGCCAGCCCTGGACGATGCCTCGCGGTCCGAGCGCGGCGATGATTGTCAGCGCCCCGACATACGACGGGATCACCAGCGGCAATCCCGCCAACACGGACCACAACCGCCGATGCGGCAGGTTGGTTCGGGTCGTCAGCCACGCCAGTGGCACGGCGATCGACGACGCCGAAATCGCGACAGTTGTCGCCAACAGCGCGGTGTTCGACGTGACAGACATCGTCCGCGCCCGAAACAGCGATTCGGGCAAGGCGGATCCACTGTCCGTGGCCCGAACCAGGAGATAGACGAGTGGCGAGAGGACGAGCAAGGCGACCGCCAGCGCTGGAATCAGCAGCACCGGGGGCGGCATCCGCCGTGCCCGATCCTGCGCCCGCGTCCAGGGCGTGGGCACGGGTGGAAACTCGGTTGCCGAGGCCCTGCGAATCAGTTGCATGGCGTGCCTTATCCGGTACTCATGGATCGGTTGGCCGCCACAAGGGACGGCCACTCCCAGGCGGCGACGCCTGGGCCGCCGCTGCCAACTACAGCAAGCCGACTTCCATCAGCAGGGCGACCGTGCCCTCAAGGTCATCGAGATCGGAGAGATCGATATCCGGGGTTTGAATATCGTCGAGCGGCGGCAATTCGGAGATCGGCTGTACTCCGGCGCTCAATGGATACTCGGAAGTGTTCTCCGCGAAATACGTCTGTCCTCCCACGCCCAACAGGATGTCAAGAGCCCGCAATGCCTGCTCCGGATTGGGCGAATCGGCCAGAATTCCGGCCCCCGCGATATTGACGAGCGATCCGATATCGCCCTCGGGAAAGTAGTAGTTTTCGGCCGGGACCGGACCCGCTTCGGCGATCGTTTCCCACAGGTAGTAGTGATTGACGAGCCCCACGGCGATCTCGCCAGCTACCACGGCAGCCACGATCGGCCCGTTGCCGTCGAACACCACGGCCCCGTTGTCGATCATGCCCTGGAGCCACGAACGGGTGACCTCCTCGCCCAGGAGCATGCGCATTGCGGTGACGTGCGATTGGAACGAAGCGTTAGTCGGCGCCCAAGCCACCATGCCATTCCACGATCCATCTGTAAGGTCGAGCATCGAGGGCGGTAGGTCTTCCTCGGCCACGAGTTCGGTGTTGTAGACCAGAACCCTGGCTCGGGCAGAGAGTCCTATCCACAGTCCATCCGGTGAAACGAAGCGGGAGTCGACGCGACTCAGAATTTCGTCGGGAAGCACCGCCAATCGTCCTTCGGCGGCAAGTTGACCGAGCGCTCCCGCATCTTGCGAAATGAACAGGCTCGCCGGTGAGTTGGCTCCCTCTTCCAGAATCCGGATTGCCACCTCGCCGGTGCCGCCGTAGCTGACCTGGGCATCGATTTCGCCATCGGTTTCGATGATGTCGATGACGCCTGCGATCAGGTCCTCGCTGCGACCCGAGTAAATCGTGAGTTCACCGGGCGCGCCTAGCAACTCGCCTGCCGGCGTCGCCTCAGGGCTCGCCTCTTGGGCCATCGTCGAAGACTTACTCATGGCCAACGCGACAGCGCCGCCGGCGGCCAATTTCAACACTTGCCGGCGATCAGCCGCAATTGACCCCCGAGTCAAAAGCCGTGTCGTTTCGGTGATGCAAGTCATTGCTGAAGGTCTCCCTTTCAAATGGCACACAATGTGCCCTCGACAGTTGCGCCATGAAACGTCTCCATGACGCTTGTATGCGACAACCCGCGCCGCCGCGGTTCAAACCGTCAACTTCTCCAGGTCGTCAGTTCGTCGACATCGCGTCGTGACCGCTCAGGCGCAACCATCGCCGCGAAGCCGACATAAACGAATCCGAGCACTTTGGCTCGAGTCGACAAGCCAAGGTGCTCACGAACCGCAGGCTCGAAAGCAATCCAACCGGTTCGCCACATT
Organism: Chloroflexia bacterium; assembly: GCA_013698495.1. Lineage (GTDB taxonomy): Bacteria > Chloroflexota > Chloroflexia > Thermomicrobiales > UBA6265 > JACCYX01. Next base: position 6,673 of record JACCUV010000333.1, on the reverse strand, counting down.
GCCGCCAACCCCAGCGCCTCGGCCGCCAACAGCATGTTCTGGATCGCCGCTGCTCCGGCGGCGACTTCCTCGATTTCCGGCACAGATGGATCCAGCGAGGGTTCGACCGCTACCGCGATCACATACGGGGCCCGCAACGGCTTGGCGGCGGCTTTGGCGGCGGCCGCTTCCTTGCGCTCCGGATCAAGTTCACGATTCGCGGCGACGGCGCCCATCATCTTTCCAAGCTCGAACCGCGCCTCACCTTCGAGCACAACAAACCGCCAGGGTTCGGTCAAATGGTGATTCGGCGCCCATGTGCCCGCTTCGAGAATCTGGCGAATCAGCGACCGCTCCGGAACCTCGGCCGTGACCTTGCCAATGCTGCGGCGACGGTGAATCGCCTCCAGAATCGGGTGTCGTTCTGGTGGCGCGGATATGGGTTCGACGAGCGACAAACCAGCCTGGGGCATACAGTACGTGTCCTTTGCTTTCGGTCGACCAAACGTGACGATTCCATACCCGACTAGTTTCGTCGGGAATAATCATGACTGAATTGGTCAGACATTGCAAGTTCTATTGTGAAGTCATGAACAACCGGGTGTGGCGGAAGTTTCCGACCCGTCCGAGTCCTTGCGCAATCGACTATCCAAAGTGGTCGAATGCCCCGGTCTCGGATCGATACGGCATGCCATCCTTGACCAAATCCAGGCGGTTCCCACCGTCGGCGGGAGCGATCTTACCGATCGGGGTCAGGGTGGCGGCAATCTGGCTCGCTCGTTCACGAAGTCCCTCGAACCGATCGGCCGGAACGGTCATCAGCAACTCGTAGTCCTCGCCGCCGCGCAACGCCAGTTGTTCGAAGTCCGCTGGGAACAGAGCACGAAGGGCTGGCAAAATCGGTAGCGCCGAAACATCGAGATCCGCCGAAACTCCACTCGCCTCAAGGATTTTCGGGAGGTCGCCCAACAATCCGTCGCTCAGGTCCATCGTTGCCGTGACGCTTTGCGCAAACAGGATCTGGCCCAATGCGATTCGTGGATTCGGCCGCAAGTGGGCGCCCGCGAGCAACGATCCCGATGCTGAGCGATCGGAGCCGCGTTCAAGCAACGCCATGCCGGCGGCGCTGGCCCCGAGTGTCCCGCTGACCACGATCAGGTCGCCCGGTTGGGCTCCGCTCCGGGTCAGGACACGGCCTGGCGCCACCTCCCCCAACACGGTCACGCCTAGCGTGAGATCGTGCGGAACCCGAACCACGTCGCCACCGGCAATGACGACACCATGGGCGGCGGCCAACCGACCGGCGCCCACGTAGAGCGCCTCAATGTCAGTCACCAACTCCTTACCGGTGAGCCCGAGCACGATTGTCGCCACTCTCGGGCGGGCCCCCATTGCCGCGATATCGGAGAGGTTCACCGCCATCGTCTTGTGGCCGAGACTTGTCCAGTCGGTCCAGTCGAGACGAAAGTGGACATCCTCGACCAACGCGTCGGTCGTGACCACAATCGACATTCCAGCATTCGGCGTCCAGACCGCGGCGTCGTCCCCGATGCCGATTGCCACGCCGGGATCGGCGCGCGCAGCTTCGGGGAGGGTTTTCGTCAGGCGGTCGATCAACTCGAACTCGCCGATGTCCTTGACGCGATGTTGTGGGCCGGGCATTCAGCGTTGTTCCCCCAAAATCTCCGAAGTCAACGTTCCACCGATGGGCTCTTGACGGTGCCCGTCGGGCAAGAGACGACGACCACTGATGGTATGGTTCGTTCCGCGGCAAGTCATGTACAGGCAAGGCATCGAGTTGAATGGCAACTGGACGACAAGGGCCGAACCGACCGCGTCGACCTCGCGATTATCCCATTCCTCGTACCCGCCGCCTATCGCAACGACTCAACCTCGATGGATCATGTGACCGACACCACATTGCGCGATAACATCGCGATGACAACTGAGCAGCTCGACGCCGCGATCGAACAGTTCTCGGTTCTCTATCCCTTTCCGCTGGACGAGTTCCAGCGCGAAGCGATTCGGACGCTCCTCTTCGGCGATTCGGTGATGGTTGCTGCGCCAACCGGCGCGGGTAAAACGGTCGTTGCCGAGTTTGGCATCTACGATGCGCTCCGGCGCACGGGACGAGTGTTCTACACCGCCCCGATCAAGGCGCTCTCGAATCAGAAATTTCGCGATCTGCGTCAGGTCTACGGTGACGATGTCGGGCTGCTGACAGGGGACGTCTCCGAGAATCGGGATGCCCGAATCCTGGTGATGACCACCGAAATCCTCCGCAACATGCTGCTTCAAAGTCCATGGGAAATCGACGATGTGGAGTGCATCGTCTTCGATGAGATTCATTACCTTGCCGATCCGGATCGCGGCACCACTTGGGAAGAATCGATCATTCTCTGCCCGGAGCACGTCCAGCTCATCTGTCTCTCGGCCACAGTCACCAACGCCGCGGAAATCGCTGGTTGGATCGGCCGCACGCATCGCGCGATTCGGTTGATCGCCCACGACCGCCGACCGGTTCCGCTCGCGCTCTACTACTTTCACGACGAAGCACTTTCGATGGTGATCGATCATCGCGGGCGCACCGTCAAGGACTTTTCGCGCGTCGGCGGCGAACTTCGACGCCAACCCGGGCGTCCGCACCGAGGTCGCCACGCCGGGCGGGAAGCGCGAGCAATGGACGAACCCCAACCGCGCGAAATCGTGGACGCGCTCTCTCATTCAAAATTGCTGCCCGCCATCTATTTCCTGTTCAGCCGCAACGACTGCCAGGCGTTCGCCGAGCAACTGGCGCTGATGCGGCCCAATCTCGTCGAGAGCGCGCAGCTCGCGCAGGTCGAACATGTGCTCGACGCCTACCACGAAAGTCTCCGACCCGAAGACCGCGAGCTCGACCAGGTTCAAGTCATATCGCGACTCGCCCGAAAGGGCATCGGGTTTCACCATGCTGGACTTCTGCCGGTGCTCAAGCAACTGGTCGAGGTTCTGTTCAGCCGGAGCCTGATGAAAGTGGTGTTCGCGACCGACACCCTGGCGCTTGGTGTGAACATGCCGGCCCGAACTGTAGTGATCGGCCGCATGAGCAAATGGGATGGCCATCGACGACGGCCATTGATTCCCAATGAGTTCCAGCAAATGTCGGGCCGGGCCGGACGCCGCGGCATGGACGCGTTCGGTCACGTCGTCCTCCCGTACTCGCCATGGGTTCCCTACAAGGATGCGCTGGCGATCGCGACTGGACCGCTGCATCCTGTCCAATCGGCATTCGCGATTCGATACAACACTGTCCTCAACCTCTGGGATCCTCCGCGCGGTGAGCGCGTGCGCCAAATGTTGCAGCGCAGCCTGGCGCAATACCAGACAAGCCAGCGGATTCGGTTGATCGAGAACGACATCCTGGAAATCGAGAGCGAACTCGCGGGATTGACCGAAGGTCGGCAAGAAGAGATTCGCGTACTGGACGAGTCCTTCGAGGAGTTCAGGAGCATCGATCGTCGATCGCAAACTGCCCAATCCGAAAAACGCAAACTCGAGCAGGAACTCAACCAGGTTGCCGTGGTCACGACCTCTGGCACACCCTGGACTGAACCTGGACGACAGGCGTTGCGACGCGTGCTGCGCTTCGCGAAAGCGGGGGCCGTCGTTCACACGCGAGACTTCGGTTGGGCAATGTACCTCGGGCGAGGGACACAAGGCGTGGGGACGTTCCTCAGCGCTTCAGATCGAGCCATGCACGTCCTGCAAGAGTACCGCCACATAGACTGTCTGCCCGACGACCTCACCGTGCCCGTGCCAGCCTCGATCGTGGAACCCGAAGACCCGACGATCGATCCGAGCGAATTGGTCTCCCCTGACGAACTCGATGCCATGTTCACTCAGCTGGACGACCTGAACTTGCCGGACCTCGACGCCCAGGCCGCGGAGTACCGGGCGCGGGAGTCCGATGAGCTGGCCGCCAGACGCGCCGATCTCGACAGGCTCGCATCGGAGGTCGACCAACAGCTCCACGATTTGCATGCTCAGAAGACCGGGCACCCGTTCGCCGATAGCGCCTGGCGCAAACGTCACCAGGCGTTCCTGCGCCAGCGGGACAATCTCGCGCAGGAACGCGATGCGCTATCGAATATCCTGGAACGCGAGATCGAGGCCGAGGACGTTCGGATCCGAAGCGTGATCCGGGGCATCCGCGATGTGCTCCATCGATTCGGTTACCTGCGTCAGGGATTTCCGACCGATAAGGCCGACATGCTTGCGGACATCTTCGATACCGATGGACTGATCATTTGCGAACTTGTCGACCGGGGACTGCTCGATCCACTCAGCCCGGAAGAACTGGCCGAACTCTTCTCCTGGTTCAGCTTTGATCGCGAGTTCCGGTACACCAACCACTTCACGCTCCCGGATCGACTGGTCCACGTGCGACGCCGTCTCGAAGACCTCGAACACGATGTGCTCAGCGAGGAGCGGGACCTGAAGCTTTTCATATCCGAGGGCCACAATCCAAGCTTCTATGGCGCCGCCCTGGCGTGGTCGAACGGTTCGACGATGCTTGAGATTGGCGAGCAAATGGAGCTTTCCGAGGGCGATCTGGTGCTCACCTTCAACAAGACGATCGACCTCATGCGCCAGGTTCGCGAAATGTTGATCGGGGTTACCCCGGATCATCCGCTCATCAACAAGCTCGTCATTGCCGAGCGACGTTTGCGTCGTGGCATCGTCGAACAATCGCTGAGCCTCGGGTTCACGCCGATCGCCGACGCCAACCCGGATTCCGACACCCTCGCCGACGATGACCCAGACCAGGGCGACTCGATCTCTGACGAAGCCGCCACCGTTAATTGATCGACTCTACGTCAGGTGCGACCAGCACTTCGTGATTGGGCACGGCGGGCTGTACGCCGATCAATGCCTGGTCACCACTCAACTGTAACGGGTTGACCTGGATCGACCGGCAACGACACGTTCCCAATACCGGATCTTGTCGATCCTGTTGTCCGCCCATGTCCGTCCCAAGCATCAATCCAATTCACGCGCTACAAGCATCCTCGGATTGGGCCCGCGGAGTTCCATGCGGGTCATTTAGGGCAATTCGCCCTTTCCAGAAAAAGAACATTTGTGCTACTCTGTATCATTCGATCGTGCCGACGCGCCAGAACGCGCCGTCACCAATGAATTGAAGGGAGGCATTTCATGGGGCAACACTCCCCCGCCGACATCGCCCGTGCGTGGTGGCGCGCCGTCGACGAGGCAAATTTCGCGAAGGCCATCTTGCTCATGGAGCCGACAGCCAAGGTCGACTGGCCGCTCTCCAACGAACGGATGGACAACCCAATCGCCTGGAAGCTCGTCAACGAGAACTATCCGGGCCGCTGGAATGCTTCCATCCGGTCGCTTGTTGCCGACGGGGACACTGTCGTCACATTGGTCGATGTGACCGACGGCGGCATCTCGATCGTCGCCATCTCATATTTCACCATCAAATCCGGTGTCATTGTGAATCTGGTGGAGTACTGGCCGGAGACGTACGCCGCACCAAACTGGCGCTCCGAATGGGTAACACCCATTCCTCGTTGAACCGAAATCCTCCAGAGCCCTCACTTCGCGAAAGGGCGGACCATGAAGTCAACAAGTCCTTTCACCCTGTCGGCAACACAGGCGGACGACGCGTTCCAGGCGATCGGAGCAGCCCGGCAATTCACGCTCACAACCGGATTCCCACTCGGGTCGGCGATGATCGACCACGCCTGGAACGACGGTCCGAGCGTAGTCGTGTTCGAACAACTCGCGCACTTTCAAAACGAGGACGGTGGTTTCGGCTGTGGGCTTGAAGTCGACATCGGTTCCCCCGCCAGCAACCCCTTCGCTGCCCGGTTGGCGATGCACATCTTGCTTGGTCTCCGAGATCGCCCGTCGACCGACGTGGAAGCCGGACTGCGACGATGGCTGGAAACAAACCAGGACGAGGACGCCGACTGGCATTTCTCCGACGAAACGCAAGCTGGAGAACTGGCGCCGTGGTTCGCTGCCTGGGAATTCCCAGGATTGAATCCAGCCTGTTGCATCGCCGGCCTGGCCAACCAGTTGAATATGACCGTACCACCGATGCTGGAGCGTGTCGCGATCCTGTTTGCCGAAAAAGCGTCGCTTGAAGAAGTGCGAACTGGTGAGTTTTACGGACTGCTGCCGTATATCGAGTATGCGAGAGGTTTGGATTTTCCGGAACGCGATGTGTACCTCGACGCCATGGCAGAGTCGATCATGACCGTCGTGGGCAATGGAGACTATGCTGATGCCTCCCACTTCTGGGAGCACGTCCTGGGCGGTGGACCGGACCTGATGCGCCGACTCTCGAAGGATGCACTCGACCGCCAGGCGACACGGCTGATCACCGAACAGGCGGACGACGGCGGTTGGCCGACGCCGTACGGCGAGGCGTGGCGTCCGATCATCACGGCCCAAGCGTGCGTCACTCTCGCCCGGCTTCGTGCTGGCGCCTGATCATCCTTCGCTTGATTCGTTGGCGGCGTCTTCGATTGTCGTCGTCAGGGCGGAGACCGCAGCAGTGACGGATGATCCTGCCGAATCGAGCCACTGTCGATCTCCGGTCAGGCGTTTCCGCTCCTCCGCGAGCCAGGCGCGAGTCGTCTCCGGGGCCGGTGAGCCAGCCACCTGCCGCCGCTCGATGTAGCGG
>JACCUV010000317.1 GCA_013698495.1 Chloroflexia bacterium | reverse complement strand
AGGCAATAGACGCTGTTATGCCGGTTGGTCGCAAGGTCCCGCGCAGCCGATATGTGCTGCCTTCGAAAACGCCCGTTGCGTCTTGCAGTTCGATCCCGGCATGCGTATCGTCCAGCAGACCAAACATTGGCGTCGGCGAGGCGATCCAGTCTCGACCGGCTGTGATCAGCGAGGTCAGCTGCACCTCGCCCGCGTCCATCCGCCTAAAGGTCAAATTCAGACAGGGCGTCTCAATCGTCCATACGTGCTCGCCGCTTGACTGGCTCTTCAGTTTGTCCAATGCCGAATATGGTTTGCCGTTTTGCATTGAAGTCGCTCTCTCACGGGCCGCGAAGTTGCCCTGAACTTCAGGGCCGGGGTTCCATCGAGCGAATCGTCAACACCCTGGCCGCGTAAGGCGCGAACGAAACCGCAATCGATCCCGGCCGATCTGCCGTCCTTGAGGAGCCGTTGGCACTGGACAACTCGATGTCGTTCCACACGTCTCGAATCCGGTAGGATCCCCGATCCGCCGGTACGATTGAGTTGTCGACAGTGACGACCGTGGACACCTCGGCATTCGAGAAGTTGACCAGCACCAGCGACGCCTGACCTCGATGAACCCGCGCAACAGCGAAGATGCAATCGTCGTCGGCTCGGATCGCGTCGTAATCGGCGGCGCCTATCCTGACTTCGGGGAGTTCGGCGCGGAGCCGGTTCATGCGCCGGATGTCGTCCTCGAGTCCAACCTCGCCGCCGACGAAGGTCATGTACGCGCCACCAATCAGCGACCAGGTTGCCAGCAGCGCTCGGGTCGCGGGCAGCCCATATTGCTCTCTTCGCCATTTGAACCCGGGGAGGGGCCACCAAAACGTGTCATGCGAGTCGATGTGGCGAGCGGTGATTGACCCCTGCGGCAACACCGCTTCCTTGTCCCGAAACCAGGCGGCCAGATCGCGCGCATGGCGGACGCCGTGCGGATTCTTCTGGAGGGATGAGTCCGGTCTGAGCAGGGCATGGATCAGCCAGTGCTCATCGTAGTTGTAGGTGAGGTCCATGGTCTGCCGGAACAGCGTTCCCGACGGCTCGGTGTAGAGAAGCGCATCCGGTTTGAGGGTTTTCAGGCGAGTGCGCAACCGGGCAAAGTGCTCAACGCTGCCGAGTTGGGAGGCGCTGGCCCGCTTCTCGGTGGCCGGCGACCAGTTGGGCACTTCGTTGTAGGTGGGAGCATCGAAGCGGAAACCATCGACATTCAGTCTCCGCACGAGGTCGAGCGCGGATTCCGTAAAGTACTCTTGCCACTCGTTGTTGGCGACGTCGAATGCCTTTGTGTAGACGCCGATGATCTCCCCATCCGAATTACGGACGAACCACTCAGGATGTTTGGCGACAAGCGGGTGCTCGCCGGGCGACCCGCCCGCCCAATGCTCCTCGAAATCGAGGATGTGGCGGCTCCAGGCGACGAGATAGTCCTGCCCTCGATAGGCCATGTGCTCGGGATCGGGGACGACGTCTGTCCCTTCGTCCAGACGGGAAAAGTACGGCCCGCCGCGGACGCGGTCGGCCGCGCGGTGAATGATGTCGGCGTCGATTACGCCGTGCATCAGGATGTCGAGGATCACGGTCATGCCCAGGGCGTGACTGGCTTCCACCACTTGCTTGAGATCGTGCTCATCGCCGTAGGATGTGGTGATGTCGGCGTAGTCATAGACGTTGTAGCTGGGAAACGGTTGGCGCGGCATAATCTGGATGCAGTTGAAGCCCAGACTGGCGATTCGCTCCACATCGTTGAGGAGATCGCGCATGGTCGGATACGGGCTGTACTCGAACCCCTTCCAGAACATCGATGTCCCGATCTGCACTTCGAACATCGTGGAGCCCGGAATCCACGGCGCCGTGTCAACCGGGCGTGAGATGCCAAGGGACGTGAACCAGGAGTGGGCGACGGGCCGGAGCTCCTCCCACGTCTCGTCGAAGACGTCGATCTCGACGCTTCCATACCGGAGTCGTTCCCCCTGGCCGATCCGTCCCGCCAACCCGGATTCGATTGAAAATCGAGCGGCGCCATCGACACTCTGGATGTAGTTGTAG
>JACCUV010000268.1 GCA_013698495.1 Chloroflexia bacterium | reverse complement strand
AGGCAATTTCGCTCGGAATCCCTGTCACCTTCATCATGAAGGCGACCAGATACATGCCGTAGTAGTAATAGTTGAGGATGCCATCGGCGTACCACGGATCGTGCGGCGGAAAGTGCGCGGTTCGCAGGATCGCGTTGATGTGCGCGAACTCCATCGGCTTCTCGCCGCCCCACACAGAGTGGTACGAATCGGGATTGAGCAGTCTGAAGACGAGAAACAGCCCGAACACGGCCCAAAACACCACCTCGGCAGTGACGATCAACGTGTTCCGGCGCCATGGGCCGTCATGGGGTAGGGGAGCCATGACCGATCGCTTCCGGGATCGGATGTGAACAGGAACTCCGACCAGGACAATCGCCAGACCGCACCAGATCGCCCGGAAAGCGATCAACTCGACGCTGGCCAACAGCCAGACGGCGTATCCGGCGGTCATCAGCGTGATCAGGCGGCCGAACGCCCAGCCACGGTCCGGAAAGCGGGAGAAAATTTGCCTCACCACCGGCCACATCGCAACCTGCAAGGCGACGAGCAACACGAGCCACACCGCCAGGGCCGCCCACGAGTTGCTTGTCAGATCGGCGCTCCACCGCGCATCATCGACGATGGGCAGTGAACCCACTGGTCGCTCGAATGAAATCGGACCCTGCACATATCCATCGTCGCCATCAACCTGGAACCAGGCGCCGCTCACAAATCGCATCGAGTTGAATCCCGGCTAGCCCAGATCGATCGCCAGGGCTTCCTGCTGGTAGTGGCCCGCGAGGAACGAGGGACCATGACGGCCAACTTTCGCGGGCTGTACGAACTTTCATGGCAGCCGTATCGCGAGATAATCCATTCGTGAAAACTTCAGACTCGTAGATCGTCGTCCGTCTCCTCCAATTGTGACGCACTCGACCCATTCATTCACTGATGAAACCCAATCATTTGAAGGAGAGTCGTCCATGATCAGTCGAGTCGTCTACATGGGAACCCCGGATTTCGCCACGCCCGCACTGGAAATGATCGCAAGATTTCCCGAAGTCGAGATCGCCCTGGTAGTCACCCAACCGGATCGGCCGGCGGGTCGTGGCCGGCGCCTGCTTGCCCCACCGGTTAAGCAAATGGCCGAACGGCTCGGGCTTCCAATCTACCAAACATCATCGCTGCGGACCGCCGCGCAACGCCAACCGATCGTGAATGCCAGACCCGACCTGATCGTGGTCACCGCGTTCGGTCTGATTCTGCGAAAGTCCATTCTCGAACTTCCCCGGCTCGGCTGTGTGAATCTCCACGCATCGTTGTTGCCGAAGTATCGCGGCGCGAGCCCGATCGCGGCGGCGATCCTCAGCGGGGACACCGAAACCGGCGTGACACTGATGCACATGGAACGTGGCCTCGACACCGGCCCAATGTACTCCCAGGCCAGCATCGACATAACACCAGAAGACACCACCGAGTCGTCAACGGGGCGACTCGCCATCGTTGCCCGGGAGCTTCTTCAGTCCAATCTGGGCGACCTGCTGGCCGACACGTTGACGGTGGTCTCGCAGCCAGCGGAGGCGACGATCACGCGCTCCCTGGTGAAGGCCGATGGCTGGATCGACTGGACAAAGTCGGCTGTCGCGATCGAGCGCCACATCCGGGCAATGTGGTCGTGGCCGCGCGCCTGGACCACGATACCGGACGGTTCGACGTTCCAGATCCAGCGGGCGCACGTCGCCGGCCCGATCGAGTCCGCGATCCCCGGCGCGGTCGTTGGCGACCACTCCGGACTCCGGATCAGTTGCACCGATCGATTGATTGAGATCGAAGTCGGGCAACTTGCTGGGGGGAAACCGCTGAGTGGCCGGCAACTTGCCTCGCACGCACTGTTTGGAAGTCACGGCATCCTCGGCCAGGCGGAACCACCACACGTTCCGGGTCCGCTGATCTGCCCAGTTGTCATGCCGTCGTGACCCTCAGTGCTGCGTCTAACCCTGATTGACAGACCCCAACCGTCACCCTGAACGAAGGAAGAGTCGGCACTGCTGGATACCGGCGAAGCCGGTCCGCCGAAGGCGGACTCTTGTTCTCCGGCAGCCATCAATCAGGACGTTTGCAATCGGGGAGCCTCGCGAAAATCATACTTTGCGGATAAGCGCACTTGTCCGCAAAGTATGCTCGCGGCAAGTCCGAGGTGGGTACATCATCCTCGCGACAGGCATCTTGATCTGCGATACGATCAATCAGGGACTCACACCCGATGACGGGTGTCGACCATGGCCCACGCGCCGCAACAGCCGGAGGGAACAATCATGTCAGGCACATCGATTCGGGTTGGCGTTATCGGTCTTGGGAAAATGGGTCAACCGATGACCCGCAATCTGCTGAAGGCGGGGTTCACGGTTGCCGTTTGCAATCGGTCGCCGGGTTCGACCTCGAAAATGGTCGGTGAAGGCGCGATCGATGGCGCCAATCCGCGTGGTGTTTCCGAACAAGCGGATGTCGTTATCACCAGCCTCCCTGACCCCGCGGCCGTCCGGAACGTCTACCTGGATGCCGATGGCCTCATTGAATCCGCCACCACTGGCCAAATCTTCATCGATACAAGTACGATCGATCCCGGCCTCAGCCGCGAACTCGCACAGAAATTGGGCAACAAAGGCGCCGCGTTCCTCGACGCGCCCGTCAGCGGTGGCGTCTCCGGCGCCGAAGCCGCTTCGCTCACGATTATGGTAGGTGGAAATGAGGACGCCTTCGCTAAAGCAACACCCGTGCTGGAGGCGATTGGCCAGAAGTTGCATCGTGTTGGCCCAAGCGGTTCCGGCACTGTCGTTAAGTTAGCGAACCAGCTCCTCGTCGGCATCAATATGGCTGGGGTGGCCGAAGCGCTCGTCCTCGGCGTCAAGGCAGGGGCCGATCCCGCCAAAATGCTCGAAGTTCTGTCCACCAGCTTTGGCGGCAGCAAGATGCTCGACCGCGGCGTGCCGCTCATCCTCGACCGCAATTTCGTCGGCGCTACCCCCGTCGACCTGATTCGCAAGGACCTCGGACTGATCGCCGATCTCGCCGCCGAGCTCGGCGTCCCGCTGTCTACTGGAAACCAGGCACGCGCGGTCTTCGATCGCGCGCACGACACCGATCATGGCGCCGAAGACATGACCGCGATCGTCATTCCCATGGAACAGGAGGCCGGCATCGAAGTCGTCCGCATCACGGCAGGGGAATAACTCCTCCACTGCCTCGCTATCCGAAATTTCGTCAACCGCACTGGACGTTATGTCTTGCTATACAAGTCATTTGCGTCTAGAAATCACGTCCCCAACCGCGATTCCGACGACGTAGAAGTCCGCCACATAGCGGTACGGATGTTTCTCAGTCCGGTGCTGCCTGGTCAACGGCTGACACGAGGTCCGCAGCCCTGCATCAGACGGTGTAGCCCACGCCTTGGCCATCCGAACGAGTACCCTCAGACTCCGTACAGGTCATCTACCTTGCCGGTGAGGTAGGCAATCAGCGGCTTGGGATCGAACCGTTCCGTGCCAACCACTCGCTTCAGCAACTCGTTCGGTGTGTACTTCCGGCCGTGCTGGTGAATGTTCTCGGCCAGCCAGTTGCGCAGGTCCTCGAACTCACCGTTAGCGATCTGGTCATCAAGTGTCGGAATCTCCTGCCGAATCCGTTCCCATAGTTGCAGGGAGACGACGTTCCCAAGTGCATACGTCGAGAAGTATCCGAACAGGCCATGGCCCCAGTGCACGTCCTGCAGCACGCCTTGGGCATCGTTCGGGACATCGAGACCGAGATACTCCTTGATGTTGCGGTTCCAGACTTCCGGCAGGTCGGCAACCTCGATTTTGCCCGAAAACAGGTCTCGCTCAATCTCGAATCGGAGAACGATGTGGAGGTTGTAGGTCAGTTCGTCGGCCTCCACCCGAATCAGCGACGGTCCGAGCTTGTTCACAGCGCGATACACGTCGTCCTCGGTCGCCGAACCAAACACGTCGGGATACGCCCTCTTCAGCACCGGCAGTCCCCATGCCCAGAATGGACGCCCCCGTCCGATCAGGTTCTCCCACATCCTGCTTTGCGATTCGTGAAACGCCATCGAAGCGCCCCGCGCCAGCGGTGTCCGCTCCAGCGACTTGCTCACGCCATGCTCGTACAACCCATGACCGAATTCGTGCATCGTCCCGAACCAGGCCGGGTTGAGGAAGTCGTCGTGATAGCGGGTGGTGATCCGGATGTCGTCAATGCCAGGCGATGACGCGAACGGGTGTTGCGTTACGTCAAGTCTCCAGGCGTCGTCGGTGAATCCAAGTTGCTTCGCGACTGCAAGCACCGTGCGTTCCTGAACGTCGATCGGGAACGTGCCGTGGACAAGGGAGTCGTCAATCGAACTTTCACGTTCACGGACGCGATCGACCAGCGGCTTTGTCGCCGCCTTGAGTTCGTCGAATACACGGGTCACTTCAGACGACTTGAGTCCAGGTTCGTAGCGGTGGAGTAGAACATCGTAGTCCTCTTCAAAACTGTCATCGCCCGCGCGAACATGGGCGATCGACTCTTTGCCAAGTCTCACGATTTCTTCGAGGTGCGGCCGGAGTTTTGAAAAATCGGACTCCTTGCGGGCCGTCACCCACGCCATGTAGCCCTGATTGCTCGCGTTCATCAGCGCGACTTTGAGTTCAGTGGGAACGAGCTTGTTCATTTTGTAGTCGCGACGAGTCACACGGATGATGCTGGCCTCGTCAGCGTCGAACGGCATGCTCTCTTCGAACTCGGTCAGGTCGTCAAGCAGTTTGCCGAGATCGTCGGACCTGAACTTTTCGTCGAGGATTTTGGTCAGCGTCGCCATCCGATTGGCGCGAATCGCCGCTCCCTTGGCCGGCATGATCGTCTGCTGATCCCAGCCGAGCAGGCTGAGCACACCGCCAATATCACTCGTCTCCGCCAACTTTTCACGCAGGGTGTCGTACATCTCCTGGGTCACGAAGTATCCTTTCACCGGGGGTGAGTCGATTGCGACGCTAGGTCGCGGCAGTCAGTGCAGTTTTCAGAATGCCGCCAAGAAATCGTAGACCATCCGAACCGCCGATCAGGGAGTTGGTAGCGCGCTCGGGATGCGGCATCAGACCGACCACGTTGCGCCGAACATTGCAGATCGCCGCGATGCTGGCGACGGACCCGTTGGGGTTCGCGCACTCATTTACAGTTCCATCGGGGCTACAGTAGCGGGCCACGACCTGACCCTCGCGTTCGAGATCGGCCAATTGGCCGTCCTCGACATAGTAAGAACCTTCTCCGTGAGCGACCGGCAAGCGCAGGACATCCGCGTTCGCCAGTCCTGCAGTCCAGGACGTGTTGGATTGCTCAATCCGCATATGCGTCCAGAAGCAGTGGAAGTTCAGCGTGCGGTTGCGCAACAGCGCCCCGGGCAACAAATGCGCTTCGCACAGCACTTGAAACCCGTTGCAGATGCCAAGCACAGGTCTCCCTTCCTCCGCGAATGCGCGGAGTGGCGCCATCACCGGCGAAAAGCGGGCGATCGCGCCACAGCGCAACGCGTCGCCATAGGCAAACCCGCCGGGCAAGACAATCGCATCGAATTCATCGAGATTCGTTTCGCGATAGTCCACCCGGCGCACGCTGAGCCCAAGATCGTGCTCCAAAGCGTGCAGCGCATCGTGATCCCCGTTGCTTCCGGGAAACGAAAAGACTCCGGCCCGAATTCGCGTCATGATCTGTGACTTTCTACCCGATCCGCGCGGCGGATACGACAAATTCCTCAATCACGGGATTGGCCAGCAATCGTTCGCACATCCGGGTTCCCTGATCGAGCGCGTCCGCTTCCGACGCTGCCGTGACTTCGACTCGAATCAATTTGCCCACGCGCACGCGCTGAGTTCCGGTGAACTGCAGGGATCTTAGCCCGGACATCACTGCCTCGCCCTGCGGATCGTTGACGCCTTGCCTGGGCATTATTTCCGCTTCAACAATCCACCTCGGTTGAACAGTTTCCGGTTCGCTCATGGTCCCTCCTCAGTCATTTCATGGAATCGCGTCAACCTGTCCAGCACCTCGGCGTATCGTTGCCGCGTCGTTTCAACAATGTGCCGCGGCAATGTCGGACCCGGTGGTTCCTTGTCCCAACCGCTCGATTCGAGCCAATCGCGAACGACCTGCTTGTCGAAGCCCGGTGGTTCCGATCCACTGTCCCAGGTCACGACATCCCAGTACCGCGAACTATCTGGCGTCAGCGCCTCGTCGATCAGGGTCAGTTGCCCATCGATGAATCCGAACTCGAACTTGGTGTCGGCCAGCACAAAACCGGATCCCGCCGCAACCTCGCGTGCACGTTGAAACAGACCTATGCTTGCTCGCCCCAGGCGAGAGGCGAGCTCGGCGCCAACCCGCTCCGCAAGATCTGTGCGGGAGATATTCTCGTCGTGACCGGAATCGTTCTTTATCGCTGGCGTAAATCGTGGCTCTGGCAATTCGGCCCCGCGCGACAAACCGACGGGCAACGGCTCACCGGCAAGTGTCCGCATCGCCTGATATTCCTTCCATCCCGAACCCGCTAGATGACCACGCACGACACACTCGATGCCGATTCGTTCGGCCTTCCGCACGATGCTCGACCGACCGTGCAAGAGAGCAAGTTGTTGTGGATCGAGTCCGAGCGTCTCGATCGAGGCTCCGGTCCGGTGATTCGGCATCAGCTCAGCCGTGCGATCAAACCAGAAGTCCGAAATCGCCGTCAGCAATCTGCCTTTGCCAGGAATCGGCGTCGGCAGCACCACATCGAATGCGGAGAGCCGATCGGTCGCGACGATGAGCAACCGATCGCCAAGGTCGAAGACATCCCGAACCTTGCCCGCGCGAAACAGCGGCAGCGGGAAATCGCTGACGCTGGTGACTGGCGGCTCGCGTTTGGCCCATTCATCCAACCGCATGCGCTGGCTCTCGGAATCCCAGTCGAATGAAGGTTTCGTCCAGATGCTCCAGTTGCCGCCACGGATCGAACAGCTCGTCGAGCCGATCGGGCGCCAATCTCTTCTGGACGATTGGATCGGCCGCGATTACATCCTGAAAAGTCTGGCCCTCGTCCCATGCGGCATGTGCATGCCGCTGAATCAACCTGTAGGCGTCTTGCCGATCGAGACCGGCGTCGACCAGCGCCAGCAACACTCGTTGCGAATAAATCAATCCACCAGTGGATTCGAGATTGGCGACCATCCTCGCGGGGTAGACCACGAGTTCGTCTATCAGCTCAGTCGTTTCCGCCAACATGTAATCGAGCACGATGCAGGCATCGGGGAAGATGACGCGTTCGGCCGAGCTATGGCTGATATCGCGCTCGTGCCACAGCGGGACGTTCTCGTATCCGACCTGGGCATACCCACGAACGAGCCGGGCCAATCCAGCGATGCGTTCCGATTGGTGCGGGTTCCGCTTGTGCGGCATCGCCGACGAGCCCATATTGCCTTCACCGAAGTGCTCCTCGACCTCCCCTACTTCGGTCCGTTGCAGGTGTCGAATCTCGATGGTCATCTTCTCGAGCGTGCCGGCGATGCCGGCGAGCACCGACAGGAAAAATGCGTGGCGATCACGCTGCACCACCTGATTCGAGGCGAGTTCGACTCCCAGTCCGAGATCGGCACAGACTTCTTCCTCAAGGTCTGGCGGAATGTGGGCGTGAGTGCCGACGGCGCCCGATATCTGGCCGACGGCAATGTCCGCAATGGCCAGATCGAGACGCACGCGATGGCGTCGCAACTCATCGAACCAGACGGCCAGTTTCAACCCAAAGGTCGTCGGTTCGGCGTGCATGCCATGCGAGCGCCCGATCGTCAACGTCCGCTTGTGTTCGA
>JACCUV010000174.1 GCA_013698495.1 Chloroflexia bacterium | reverse complement strand
GTGTGCGTGGGCGCGTGACCGTCAATGGCCGCCGCTCCTGTCTCGCTTATCTCCACAGGCTTTCGTTTTCGTAGCATCATTGATCGCAGGAACTGGAAGGTAGTTGATGAACCCTCAGGAGTTCGTGGCACGACACCCGAACCTCTATCACATGGCCGAGCAGGGAAGCTGGGAGAGCATTCGGGAACATGGATTGCTCAGTACCTCGGCTCTATTGGATCGGTTCGAGATCGCCGGCCCTGAGCGGCAAGTCATCGAATCCGCTCATCGTCCTGTGAGCACCAAGTTAAATCACCCTCACTTTGGTGTTGCGATTGTTCGTGATCAAAAGCCGATGAGCGAGAGTAAACTGAGGTCGTGCCTCATTGGCATGGAACCGCAGGAATGGTATGAACTGCTCAACCGTAGGGTGTTCTTTTGGCCGACGATCGAACGCTTAGTCGGGCTCTTGAGCGCGCGTGCATATCGCAACAGCCCGCACGTGGTTATAGAGGTGGATACATCAATCCTCTTGGAGCAACGACTGAATCAAACGACATTATCCCGAATCAACTCAGGGAGTACCTTCTATAATCCCGTCCCCCGCGGGAAAGAGACATTCCTGCCGCTGTCCGAGTACCCTCAAGCTTGGTGGCGTGCGCGTCGACTCGGGGAGGTAGCTGTTGACTATGGTATTCCCAATGTGGCGAACATGGTCGCATCTGTAGAAGAGTGGGTAGGATCCTCAAAGCTGCAAACCGTGTGGCAGCGTTAGGCGACTAACTTCAATGTGCAACATTTACCTCCCACGCCGAACGGGATAACTAGGCCAGGTGACCGGGTCTCGGCGATGGTGATGGCCCACGCCGACTGTATCGTCGACCTCGGCCCCGGCGCCGGCCGGATCGTCTTCGAGCGCACACCATCAGCCCTCGTCGCCGCCCGTTCCACCCTCACCGGCGAGCACCTCGCGACCCATGTCGGCGCCTGATCGCGGCCCTCGCGGAGACAGTGAGACGAGTGCTTTCCTCTACTTCAACTCGTCCCCCTCAACTCGCAGGGACGAGAACTGTGATGTACCGGATGCCCGCTAGCTAGCGTCGGAGCGACTTGCTTCGTATCGGGTTCGTCGACCGGCGAGGCAGCCGGGCGGGTCTTGCGGGCGCCCTGCCCTTTGTGGCACGCCGGCTACGGAGTGGCCCCGTGGACCAACGTTCCCTGGAGCAGCGCGGACTCGACATCATGGATCATCTGCTCTGGGTCGACGCATTGCACGACGGGCATACCCAGCGCGGCAGCGGCAGCGACATTGGTAGCCAAGTCGTCGACAAAAAGTGTTTGATCTGGCCGCACGCCTAGTTGCTCGATGACGAACATGTAGGCACGGGGATCAGGCTTTGCGAATCCAATCTCGGCCGAGTAGGCGATGAACTCGACGAGACGTTCGATGCCGTAGACGCCCTCGATGCGACCTCGTGCATCACTCCACGCGTTCGAGAGCGCCGCCACCCGGAACCGGAACTCGAGCCGCTCGAGCAAGGTCGCCACCTGCGGGAGAAGGACGATCCCTTCCCATAAACCATCGTCGAAGTCTGACAGTTGCTGATCACTAAGCCTTAGGGTCTGTCCAACCCAATCCCAGAACTCTTCTAGCGGGACAGCCCCGACCAGCGCGGCCCGTTCCATTCGGGATCCCCAGACTTCACGGGCGAGGATGCCCGGCGGAAGACCAAGTCGCCGCTCCCAACGATCGTCTCGATAGCCGGCGTCAGTAGCAGTGAACAACGTATTGCCCAGATCGAAGACGATCGCTTGTATTGCCAACACCGACCTCCACGTCACCTCTGCCTCGGGACTTTAGCCCACTATGCCTACCGGCGTGGAACCATGTCAGCCCGTAAGCGATGCCATATGGACAACTGCCCGCTCGCTCGACCCTCACCGGCGAGCACCTCGCATAGTACACCGGGGCCTGACCGAGGACTGTCCTCAATGGGGGAGGAGCCCACCCGGAGCCCGTTGGTACACGTCGGGTGATGCCAGCGCGCTTGCCTATCGACGCGTGAACGTTACGTGCCCCACGCCGCTCGGTGACGAGACGACCTCAACGTCGAAACGCTCTTCGATCCGTTCCAGACCGTGCCACAGGCGGACGCCGCGGCCGAGCAGGACCGGCGCCTGCACGACGTGGAGGGCGTCGATGAGGTCGGCGACGAGGAAGTCGCGGAAAGGGGCCAGTTTCCGCGCGGCATAATC
>JACCUV010000169.1 GCA_013698495.1 Chloroflexia bacterium | reverse complement strand
GAGGTCCTCGGCCAGGACGAGGAGTTCGTTGGCGCGGCTGTCGAGTTCGCCCGCCGTGGAGTCATACGAAGCAATGGCTGTGGTCAGCGAGGTCACCCGACGCACGAGCGACGTGATATCGGCGCCGTTCGCTATGTCGTCGTCAACCAGCGCCGAAAGCGCCTCCAGGGCATGTCCGCGGAGTCGATCCGCGTTGCGCAGGATGTCGCGCTCACCGGCGAGTACATCATCGTCGCCAATGCCAACGGCCGCCGCATCGATTTCGTCGATCTGGAAACGAAGCAAATCGATTCGTTGCTCCCGTTCGCGGGAACCGCGGGCTATATCTGCGAGGCGCGAGCGAGCGTCTCGCCATTCACGGACAATGCCGGAAAGGGTGGTCCGTTGGTGATCGAGCGCACCGAAACGATCAAGCAGATGGCGCTGCTCGGTGGTCTTCAGGATTGCAAGGTGGTCGGACTGTCCGTGGATATCAACGAGGCTCATGCCAATTGAACCCAACGCGCCAGCCGTGGATAGGCGCCCGTTGACGCGTGCGGTGGATCGGCCGTTTGCCTGGACTTCGCGACTGAGGATGAGTGAACCGTCGACATCAAGTTCGACGCCAACATCATCCAATTGAGGTTTCAAACGGCCCGAAGTTGCTTCGTCGAGCGCAAACGCCGCTTCAACTCGGGCCAGGGCACATCCGGTGCGGACCAGATCGCTGCTGACTCTGGAGCCGAGAACGGCCCCGAGGGCATCGAGCAGGATCGATTTCCCGGCGCCGGTTTCGCCAGTGAGCGCGTTCAGCCCTTCCGAAAACTGGATCGTCGCGCGTTCGATGATCGCAAAATCCTTGATCGACAGTTCCAGCAGCATCGCCTGCGCATCTCATCGCTCGCATGACGCGTCCGCATGTGCGAACCGGCGCGATGCAAGCCCACTGGCAGTCTACGACAGTTGGGCGAGCACATCCGGTGGGCGAATTGGCAGCGAGGTCATCCGGGCGCCTGTCAGGTCGCGAATCGCGTTGGCGACGGCGGCTGCCCCCGGGATCGCTGGTGGTTCGCCGACGCCCTTGGCCCCATATGGTCCGTCGTCGGAGGCGACCTCCACGAGAATGACGTCGATATTCGGTATCATCGTGCTCCGGGGCAAGACATAGTCCATGAGATTCGCGGCATCCGGCTGACCGTCATCGTCATAGGCAATACCCTCATACAACGCCCAACCAATCCCCTGAGCCACGCCACCGTGAATCTGACCCTCGACGGAAGCGGGATTGATCGCAAACCCGACATCCTGGGCCGCGACGTAGTTGGTGACCTGGACCACCCCCGTCATCTCGTCCACGGTCACCTCGGCAAGGTGCGCGGCGAATCCCGGAGCGCTCTGGGTGATTCCTGAGCCGCCTCGCCCGAGGACAGGTTCGTTGCCACCGGTCATCGCCATGCTGAGTTCGGCGATTTCTTCCAATGTGATCGCGGTTCCGGGAACTCCCTTGACCCGAACTGAGCCGTCCGACAACTCAAGGTCGTCAACCGAGACTTCCAGCTTCTTCGCCGCGATTTGCTTAATTTGTTCAACCGCGTCCTGAGCTGCCTTGGCGACGGCTGGTCCCACGGTGTAGGTGATTTTCGAGCCGCCAGTGCCGCCAACAAGCGGTGCCGTGTCTGTGCTCGCGGTCGTCACGCGCACGGAGTCGATGCCAGCGCCGAGTTCTTCGGCCGCAATTTGGGCAAAAGTGGTGTTTGTTCCATTGAGGTCCACGGAGCCGAGAATAACGGTCAACTTGCCATCGGCATCGAGCCGGCACGTCGCCGTGGCCGGTTCGATTCCCCCCGGCCACCCGCCGATGGCGATACCGATTCCCTTGCCATCGGCGCGCGCCTGGTCCCGCTGGCGCCATAGCGGATGCGCTTGCAGCGCTTCAATCGTCTGCCGCAGACCGATCTTTGGCCAGGCGCCCTCGTTGGCGCGAAGGTCTCCCTCTTCCACGCAATTCATCAACCGGAACTCGATAGGATCGAGATCGAGTTTGCGGGCTAGCTCGTCGACCGCGGATTCGATCGCGAACGTCCCTTGCTGCGCGCCGGGGGCCCGGTACGCGCCAGAACTCGGACGGTGGGTTTGGGTCTCATAGCCCTTGATCCGCAAGTTCGGAAACTTGTAGTAGCCGCCGAGGAGGATGGCGGAAATGCTCAAGGGAGAACCTGGATTGGCGCCTGAGTCGTAAATCATGTTCGCTTCGAGGGCCGTGATTCGACCGTCCCTGGTTGCGCCAAGCCGAATTGAGATTTTGCATTCGGGCGCAGGGTTGCCAGCCAGGAAGTCGTCGGTGCGGGTGTAGGAGAGCAGCACCGGTTGACCCACAGTGAGGGCCGCGGCGGCGACGAGCGGCTCGATCAAGACAAATTTGCCGCCAAAGCCGCCGCCCACGGGCATCGGAACGATGTTGATCTGCTCAAGCGGAATGCCCAGCGTGCTCGAGACCTTGCCACGACCGTGGAAGGCGGCCTGGGTACTGGTGTGGATCGTCATCCGGCCGGAACGTTCGGGGATGACCAGAGCGACTTGCGGTTCGATATATCCCTGATGAACGGTGAGGGACGTTAAATCCAATTCGACGATTTCATCGGCTTCCGCAAATCCGGCATCGATATCGCCGCGCTCGTAGTTGACCGAACTCGACACATTCGGCGGCAGGGACTCCTCGTCTTCACCAGCGGTTGCGGCGTCGGCATTGTGCATGGCCGCTTCGTCATCGAAGGCTCCCGATCGGGCGGTCGTCACCAGCGGCGAATCCGGACGGATTGCCGCATCGAGATCAGAAACGACGTCGAGTGGCTCGTAGTCCACTTCCACCAGTTCCGCCGCATCGAGCGCCGCTGCTTCGGAGGTGGCGAGGACCAAGGCGATCGGATGTCCGACGTGAAGCGCCTCATCCCCGGCCAGGAGCAGCGCGACTGGCGCGTCCTGTTCGTCGCGGCGCACCGGGAGATCGGCGTTGGTGAGAACCGCCTTGACACCGGGCACGAGGAGGGCCGCGTCCTTGTTCACGCTGTTGATACGAGCATGGGCGTAGGTGCTGCCCACGATGCGGGCATGGAGCAGGTTCGCTATCTTGAGATCGGCCGTGAATTGTTCGGCTCCCGTCAACTTGGGCGGCGAGTCGAGGCGTTTCGCGCGATGTCCAACAACACTGTAGGTGGTGGCCATGGAATGTTCCTCCGAGGGGAGCGACGTCGAAGAGCGACCGATCGTCTATCCCTGTAGCTTCTCACAAATCGGGGTTATGGGCGATGGCCATGCGGTCAGTTGCCCGAGGTCGATCAGTCAGCCCCGGCGGCGATAACATCGGCGGGTCCCCACTCGCGCACGTTAATGGGGCGCGCATCCATGTGGTCGAGGAATCCATACGTGTGAATCGTCGTCAGGATTTCTTCGGCATTGACCGCTTCCCAGAGGGAGAAGATCCGATCATCGTGGAGGTCCGGGGACCACGTCTTGATCCATCTCGGGCGTGAGTCGTGATTCCCATGCTGGGCAGCCAGGGCGGAGAGCTCGGTCGGTGGCAGGCTGTCCTCCTCTTCGCCAGCTCTTGGCGTGTGTATGACCAGGTAATGAGACATGTATTCCTCCTTCGAACCTGAACTCGCCATGGAGCCGATTCCCTACCGAAAGGGTTTGTTCGAGCAGAATACCTACTCGCCAAGTCTCGGCCAGGCAAGCACCATCGACTCCAACGCCAGTCGCGGACGCACGTTCGCCTCCAGATTGGCGACGCAGGTGTCGAGGGACCGGATTGATCGCAAGAGATCGTCCAGTCCGAGTGGGATGAAGCGCTCCGAGATGGGTCCGAGCCCGGCAATGTGAGCGGTGTCTTCCAGCTTTTGATTGACGTACAACGCCGAGCGCCAAACGCTTTGGATTGCCGCAAGACGGGTGAAAACGCCGTCGCGATCTTTTGCGAACTCGTCCGCAAGGAGAACGGCGCGAACTGTTCGGTCGTAGGCGTTCGCGAGCACAAAGTCCATCGCCTGCCTTGCGAGTCCTTCGCGGGATTCAATGAGACCTTCGTCGTGTGCCGCCTCCAGCGCCCAGCCCACCGAACCCTGGGCCATGCCAGCAACGCGCCGCGCCAGCGTTGCTTCGGTTCCGGAAGCGATCAACGCTGCTTCAACCTCCGAGGCTGGGGACAGACCGAACCTGATCGTGACGCATCGACTCTGAATCGTGGGGAGAAACGCATCGGCCTCCGATGTAAGCAGGATCAGGATCGCGTACGGCGGCGGTTCCTCGAGCGTCTTGAGAAAAGCTTCCTGTGCGGTCTCCTGCATGGTCTCGGCGTCGTCGACAATGATTACCCGCCACGAGGATTCCGTTGGACGATACGACACCGCACCGGATATTTCCCGGATAGTGCCGATGTTGAGCGTCAGGTTCCTGGATTTGTCACCATCGCGTTCTGCCTGGGAGGCAAGATCGAAGACCGTGACATCGGGAAAGACGCCCTTGCTGATCCGCCGGCACACGGGACACTCCCCGCAATACGTGAGGTGGCCAACATCCTTTGGGCAATTGAGTGTTCGCGCGAACTCAAGCGCGGCCGTACGTTTTCCGGATCGATTGGGTCCCGCAAGGATATAGGCGTGCGCCGGTCCCTGCTGAATCGCTTGCAGCAGCCTGCTTACGGCCGATCGCTGGCCCCAAACGGCCCAACCGGTGTCTGGATTGCGGGCAACCTGGTTCACTTTGTGCGCCACGGCGATCGATCAGGCAGCACGACGCTTGACCGGGCGCCGGCGTCCCGTCTTGACGGGCATATCAAGTATTTCATCACCTTTGAGCAGGTTGACCAGATTCTCCCGTTCCCTGGACGAGAGTTCTTCCTCAACGGGCACGTTCAGCACGAAACTGGCGAGCTCGTCGCCATGAAGCACTGGGTAGTCGGGCTCTTCGATCGTCAACTCCGTGCGCGGATGTATGAAGACAACCGCGGCGAGGACATCGATCTCGAATTGTGCAGCGCTGAGATGCGACTCAAGGAGACCGACGGCGGTGTCGGTTTCGATGCTGGGATTCCCGAGCTGCGGGCCACTGAACGAGAGGAACCGGCGAATTCCGCTTCCTCGTCGTCGCCAACGACTGCCTCTTTCCTCGATCGCGCCATCGATTTCCTTGGCGGTGAGAATCAAGGCGCCACCGGAATGGACCAGGATATGGTCGATGCGCTTGTTTCCAACGGGCGCATAGTGGACGAGCGAGAATCGATCGGGCAGCGCCTTGAGATGATGATCGAGCAGTTGGTCGTTGCGGGGGTTGCGCGACCACTTTCCAACCTGCTGCATGCCGATGTTGAACAACACGAATCCGAACAACATCAGGAGATACGATGGCAACAGGAAGTTGGGAAGCAAGGCCAGGAACAAGGTTCCCGTGAGCATCAGGAATCCCAGCAAGGCAATCCACTTGGAATTGCGCTTGCGCTTCGCGATATAGGCGTCGTGACGAATGATCTTCATCGGTGTGGCGTCAATTCCGGGATAATTCGCCGCTCGAATCGCCCCGTGACAAGGGGAGACGCCGGCGATACGTTGGGAAGGCGAAAGTGTGACTTTCGGGATTCGAGTTTAGCAGAGTCGGGCGCAGGTGCGCCGCGCCGTCGCCGGGTCGGGACGTTACATCATGGCGTTGGTGATGCCGAATGTACGCTCCAACCAGTACCTGCCGCCAGCCAGCGCCACAATCACCGAGATCGCCAGCACGGAGGCGGTGGCGACCGGAACGTGGAGTTGCCGGAGCGAGCTGACTTTGGCATCGAGCTTGAACGCAAGCAACACAATGACAAGGACCAACATCGTGACCGCGATCCAGGCGGAGAGCACGAGGAGCATCGACACCGGGAAGTGCATCCACTCCGGGCGGACCAGGAGGATCAAACCGAAACCGCCGAGCCCGATCGCCGGAACCGCAAGTTCGTTGACCTTGGCGATGGCCGGCCCCGCTACACCTATGCGCCAGACCGAAGAAGCGATCAACCAGCACAAGACAACCGCCAGGGCGACACCGGCGCCATAGCCGGTGACAATCCTTGGCGCATTGTGCGGAGTGTAGGCGTGCCACATTCCAAGATCGTTGAGCAGCGAGTTGAAACCATCCGCGGCCATCAGCCCTACCATTGCGCCAAGCATCGCGACCACTCGCACAGGGGGATTTCCGTACCAGAAGAGTCGACCGCGAGCGGCGACTGTCGCAACCGTCACCAGGACTCCGCCGTAAATACCGGTCATCCGGGAGTCGAAGGGGAGCATCGCGTCGCCAAACATCAAGGTGTGGGAGGGAGTCTGCGCGCACAGCCCGTGGAGAAGCGCGTGAGCGGTCTCGTTGTAGCCGCCGGGAATGCTGAAGAATGCAACAGAACTCGCTGTCGCAACCACAACCCACAGCCACCAGGCGCGGAGGCGCCTGACGGCATCCAGGGGCCCGAGCCAGATTGGCGATGACAACTTCGGGGAACTGATCACGACAGAGTCCAGATTGAGTAATCGGCAATCAACGTTTCAATCTGGCAAGTGTACGTGGCAGACGGGTTCCAAATGACCCGCTTTGCACAATGCGGACAATGGCTTGTTAGTATTCCGTGCAGGAATGCGTGTGTTGGCGGTATCTGAGGACCATGCAATGAACGTCGTCGGTCGAAAGAAGTCGCTCGGGGTGGGCGCCTACCGCGATCGTCATCCCAGTCAGTTCAATCCCGATCGGCTGGCGCTGACGCGTGGCCGGTACGGTATCGGAACGGCCGGATTCTGCCTCGTAGTTTTTGCGCTGTTGTTTGCGATTGTCCGCAAGAACCGAAGTCAGGCAGTCGATGCCGCAATCACAGTCAAGGTCCAGGGCCAGAACAATCGACAGTTCGACCGACTGATGCACATCGTTTCGTGGCCGGGATTTCCACCGCAAAGCCGCCTCTTGCCGCCCACGCTTTCGGCGGCGCTCTGGTTTCTTGGTTTCAGGCTGGAAGCGATATTCCAGTTGCTGGCCTGGGGAACAGGTGGGATTTCGTTTTCGGTGAAGCGGGCGATGCGTCGGCCCCGACCGGAGGCGACTGCCGCGGACACCGCGATCAAGGTCGTCGCCGCCAACATCGGCGGCAGCAGCTTTCCTAGCGGGCACGTCCTCAACTACGTCGGCGTGTACGGGTTCCTCACCTATCTTTCGTACACCTGGATACGCCCGGCCGGCATTCGCCGCACGCTTGTTGCGTTGTTGCTGACGCTGCTCGGTCTGGTAGGCCCGAGCCGGGTTTACCTTGGGCACCATTGGTTCACCGATGTGACCGCTTCCTACATGTTGGGAACCACCTATTTGCTGGCCCTCACCAACTTCTATCGCAGAATCCGGATGCACCTGACATCGCGGCATGCGGATTTCCCGTGACGATGGGTTCCTGCTACAATTAACGTCAAACTGAGGTGGCGTTGACGGAAACAGCGCCAGTGTCGCCTTCGCACAGCGAATCCGGGCAGGTGGAAGCCGGATCGACACCGGGCAACACTGGAGATCATTCCCGAGCCGTCGACCGAGCGGAGCAGTCGTCCGCCAGGCTCGACCGGGTTCGCCCGTTATCGCGATACGTCGACCGGACTCCAGTCAGCCCGAGCGACACGAGTGGGCCGGTTTTCGGTCAACTGAGGTGGTACCGCGGCCCAGCCCGTCCTCATTAATAGGATGGGCGTTTTGTTGTCCGAAGTGTTCATGACTTAAGGTTCGCGTAGCTACGCATTCGGAGCGCATCCAGATGGCCCAGACCCGCACTCGATCGTTCGCAGCCGTTCCCGCCAAGGTCGACTTTCCCGCCCAGGAGCGGGATCGACTGGCATGGTGGAACGAGCATGGGGTGATTCAGCAGTACCTGACGCGCAACGACGATTCCGACACCAAATTCTCGTTCATCGACGGTCCGATCACCGCCAACAATCCGATGGGCGTACACCATGCCTGGGGCCGCACCTACAAGGATGTCTTCCAACGCTATCACGCCATGTTGGGCAAAAAGCAACGTTTCCAGAATGGTTTCGACTGCCAGGGTCTCTGGGTCGAGGTCGAGGTCGAAAAGGAACTCGGGCTCAAGAACAAGCGCGAAATCGAAACGTTCGGCATCGCGGAGTTTGTCGAGCGTTGCAAGAAGCGGGTGTGGAAGTACGCGGCGCGCCAGACTGAGCAGTCCATCCGCCTCGCCTACTGGATGGATTGGGACAACTCCTACTACACAATGTCGGACGAGAATAACTACACGATCTGGCACTTCCTCAAGACGTGTCACGAGCGCGGCTGGATCTACAAGGGTCACGATGTGATGCCCTGGTGCCCGCGTTGCGGAACCGGTCTCTCCGAACATGAAATTGTGACCGAAGGGTATCAGGATCGCACCCACCTCTCACTTTTCGCGACCTTGCCGTTGGGCGATGAAGATGCCTCGCTGATGGTGTGGACGACGACACCGTGGACGCTTGCCGCCAACGTCGCGGCGGCCGTCAATCCGGAGCTTACCTACGTTAAGGTGCTCCAGCATGGCCAGTCCTACTATGTTGCCAAGGATGCAGTCGCGAATGCGATCCAGGGCGAACACACGATCGAAGCCGAACTGCCTGGCAAGGACCTGGTTGGGCGCAACTACCGAGGACCATTCGATGAGTTCCCGGCCAACGCCGAAACCCGGCATCGCGTCATCGCCTGGAAGGATGTCACCTCCGCCGAAGGCACCGGAATCGTCCACATCGCGCCCGGTTGCGGCAAGGACGACTTTGCCCTTTCCAAAACAGAGAATCTCCGGGTGGTAGGTCCGATCGACGAATCCGGCATCTATCTCGACGGATTCGATTGGCTCACCGGCAGGGCCGCGCACGACGTCGGCAAGGAAATCGAACAGAATCTCGAGCAAAATGGCTTGCTCTATCGTTCGGAGATGTACACGCACCGCTATCCCGTCTGCTGGCGCTGCGGAACCGATCTCCTGTTTCGCCTCGTCGAAGAGTGGTTCATCGCCATGGACGATCTTCGTCCCAAGCTAATGGAAGCAACGCGGACCACTTCCTGGTATCCGTCGTTTGGCATGGAGCGCGAGCTCGACTGGCTGCGCAACATGCAGGATTGGATGATCTCCAAGAAGCGCTATTGGGGATTGGCGTTGCCGATTTTCGATTGCGAGGAGTGCGGCAACTTCGAAGTTATCGGTTCCGAAACCGAGCTCAAGAAACGGGCGGTGAGCGGTTGGGACCAGTTCGAGGGACACACACCGCATCGACCGTATCTCGATGTGATCAAGATCGCTTGCGCAAGCTGTGGCAGCCATGTCTCGCGGATTCCGGATGTCGGGAATCCATGGCTGGACGGTGGGATCGTCGCGCTTTCCACGCTCAACTACCGCCACGATCGCGAGTACTGGAACGAATGGTATCCGGCCGACCTGATCACCGAGAGTTTCCCCGGACAGTTCCGGAACTGGTTCTATTCGCTAATTGCCGAGAGCGTCGCCCTCACCGGCGAGGCGCCCTTCCGCCACGTCTTTACCTATGCCCTGATGCGCGACGAAAAGGGCGCGGAGATGCACAAGAGCAAGGGCAACGCGATCTGGCTGGATGAAGCCGCTGACGAAATCGGCGTCGACACGATGCGCTGGCTATTCGCCACGGTCAACCCCAGCGCGAATCTCGGGTTCGGCTACAACGTGACCGACGAGGTGAGGCGACGGTTCATCTTGCCGCTTTGGAACTCGTACTCGTTCTTCGTCACCTATGCTCGGATCGATGGCTGGGAGCGACCTGAAACGCCGAGTCCGGTCGGCGGCCGTGCCTTGCTCGACCGCTGGCTCGTGTCGCGCGCCAACGAACTTGTGCAAACGGTGCGCGATGGGATCGAGGCGCATGATGTCGCCGCGGCATCGAGGGCGATTGAGCATTTCGTCGTCGAAGAGCTCTCCAACTGGTACATCCGCCGCAATCGCCGGCGATTCTGGAAACCCGAGAGCGATGCCGACAAATCGGCCGCGTACGAGACGTTGTACGACGCGCTTGTGCTGGTGTCGCAATTGTTGGCGCCAATGTTGCCGTTCCTGAGCGAAGAGTTGTACCAGAATCTGGTGCGCTCGATCGACGAAGACGCCCCGCTGTCGGTGCATCTGACGGACTTTCCCATTGCCGACGAATCGGCGATCGATCGCCCACTCTCGAAAGACATGGCGGCGGTGCTCGCGGTCGTGCGGCTCGGGCGGTCGGCACGAGCCGAGGCGAACATCAAGGTCCGCCAGCCGCTGCCGGCAATTCTTGTGCACACCACCGATCCCGCCGGCGCGGAGTCGGTCGTCCGCCTCAAGGAGCAGATTCTCGACGAACTCAACGTCAAGGATGTGCGAGCGCTGGCCGATCTCGGCGATGTCGTGAGTCACGAAATTCAGCCGAACCTGCCAGTGCTTGGTCCCAGGTTCGGGAGGCGCCTCAGCGCCATCCGCGCGGCGCTGGCGAAGCAGGATGCGAATCGCCTGGCCAGCCTTGTCGAGCAGGGTTCGACCATTGAATTGAGCCTGGATGACGGATCGACCGTGGAGCTGGCGCCGTCCGACGTGCTCCTCAATCTTCGGAAGCGCGAAGGCTACGCCGCGGCCCAGAGCAGCGACGCCACCGTTGTCCTGGACACGAACCTTACCCCCGAATTAGTCCGGGAAGGCGTGGCGCGCGATATCGTGCGGGCGATTCAGGATGCGCGCAAGCAACTTGAGTTGAACATCGAAGACAAGATCGAGGTGCGATACCAATCGGCGGATCAGGTTGTGGTCAACGCGATCGAACATCACCGTGACTATATCGCCCGCGAAGTGCTGGCCAAGTCACTCGAAGCCGACGCGATTGAACCGGATTCCGATGGATACGCCCGGCTCAAGATCGGCCCCTCGGAACTGGAAGTGACCATCATCGGGTCTGACTGATCGAATATTTGTGACCGGCCATCATCGAGGCTGGCCGGGTTGAATCACCCATGCACGCAAAGGACACCCAATTTGGCAACGAAACTCGTCATTATCGGACTCCCCAGTTCCGGGAAAACAACCGTGTTCAACGCGCTGACTCGGGCCGAAGCCGCCACAGGAACGTTTGGCGCGAGTGGAGATGAACCGAACCTCGCCACGGTCAAGGTGCCCGATCCACGTCTTGAAATCCTGACCGAGCTGTTCAACCCGCAGCGCAAGGTGCAGGCCGATGTCCAGTACCTCGATGTTGCCGGCATCGCCAAGGGCATTGCCGAAAAAGGGATGAGCGGTCAGTTGCTTGGGCGCCTCACGCAGGCCGACTCGCTGGTCCATGTTGTCCGCGCCTTCGCGGACGAAACGGTCGCCCACACCGAGGAAAGCGTCGATCCGCTACGAGATGTCGAGACCCTCAATCTCGAATTGTTGTTCAGCGACCTCGGCATGATCGAGAAACGCGCGCAACGGATCGAAGGCCAGATTGGCAAGACACGCGGCCCAGAACGCGAGTTGCTGGAGCGTGAACTAGCCTTGATGAAGAAATTGCTGATCGCGCTGGAGGACAATACCCCGCTGCGAGAGGTGGTCGATGATCTCGACGAGGATGAATCCCGGTTGTTGCGAGGATTCGGTTTCCTCACCGCCAAGCCGCTGATGGTCCTGCTCAACATCGGCGAGGATCAACTCGGTAAAGGAGCCGGGAAACTCCTGGCCGATGCACATGCGAGGTTCGACGCCCCGAAAGTGATGATCGACACCATCGCGGGCAAGATCGAAATGGAAATCGGTCAGCTCGATGCCGAGGATGCAGGCGTTTTTCTCAGCGATTTGGGCATCGCGGATTCGGGACTCGACCGGATCATCGGCAAGTCGTTCGACCTGCTGGGATTAATCCCGTTCTTCACGGTCGGTCCCGACGAATGCCGGGCGTGGACGATTCGGGATGGGGCAACCGCGGTCGAAGCGGCTGGCGAGATTCATACCGACATCCAGCGCGGCTTCATCCGGGCCGAAGTCGTTGACTACGAGGCGATGATCGCCGGTAAGACGATGGTGGAAGTGAAGAAGGCGGGCGCTTTCCGCCGCGAAGGCAAGACGTATATCGTGCAGAACGGCGACATCATCAATTTCCTTTTTAACGTATAGGTCGCATGTTAACTGAACAATTTAACACGGGCGCGACGACGTAGAAGGAAGCGTGTGGCCACTTGCCGTGACTTTCGGGACCGACTGATTCGGTTCGACGAGTCCTATTGGGAACATCACGTCGTCCGAAAGCGCCCATTCATGGCTGGCCACGAGCGATCCGTATGCGATGTGCTCCGATCTCCGCAGGCACCCTCGCTTGATCGCAACGTTGACTATCGTGAGTGCTTCTACGGCCCAGCGCCGGACGATTTCGACGATTACTTGCTCAAAGTCGTCGTCCAGTTCGACGAAACTAATGACGGCATCTTCATCACCGCCTTTTCCGGCAGCCGGATATATCCGGGAGAACGCATCGTATGGACACAGCTCGAAAGCAACTGAATGCTGAATATGGGTTGACCGGTTCGGAGATTGATCGCCTCGATCCTGTTGCCGTCGAAGTCTTCTACGAAGTCGATGTCGACCAGCTGATGGTGCTCTTCTATAGAAAAGACATCGTTCATGCCTCACATCCGTTTGATGGTCAAATGGGCGATTTCAGCCTCCTGATCGAAATCGGAAGTGGCCGGATAGCAGGGGTCACCTCTGAACCGTTTTCGACGAGAGTGGTTCGCAACTATCCGCCGCTCATACTGTTTCTCGGGCACGCCACCATCCTGGATGGTATTTGTGTCTATCAGTGGTCGACCCTGGACGAGTCGATGTCCGAACTCGTTATCGGCTTGCGCGAGTCTTTTGCGTCAGTGGCGGCAGAGACTGACTCTCGGAACCTGCGGGATGTGCGCCATCTGATCAAGGCGTTCCCGTTCGTCGGTCGAGATCTATAACCCCTCACCCACCACGCCGCGTGCTCCCGAGCCAAATCTCCAAGCGTTTTAAGACATCACCGCAATGCTCATGCTCCAGAC
>JACCUV010000158.1 GCA_013698495.1 Chloroflexia bacterium | reverse complement strand
CGCCAGGCTACTGGATCGGCGCGCAATCGCTCGACCGACGATTCCACATCTCGCCAGAACTTTTCCTTTTGGTACTGGGCGATCGCATCCTCAATCACCTGCCCAATCGCGCGCCGCTCCTCGATGGCTATCTCACGCAACGCGGCATGGAGCTTGTCATCGACACGTACAGTTGTGGCCACTTCTCGACTCCTTGCATTCCAGTACTCACGAAAGAAAGTATATACAGGTGCGCATGTATTCGTATGCATATTGGTGCGCATTGCAATTGGTCAGACGCAACCCCTGAAGCTCAACACCGTGTTGAGGGGCCACCGGATCGTCAGCGGCGCCAATCTGGCCACGGAGGTTCACCCGAATACTGTTCGCTCGAGGAAGTCGCTCCGAAAGGCGCCACGCGGGTCGAGTCGCTCGGCGAGCGCCTTGAAATCGGCGATGCGGGGATACCGAGGTTCGAGTTCGCGCGCGGTGGCGGCGAAGACCTTGCCCCAGTGCGGCCGAACGTCGAACGACTCCAGGGCGGCCTCCAGCTCTGGCAGAAATCGGGTCACTGCTTCGACATCCGGCTTGAACGAGAAGTGGACGCAGACCGTGTCTCGGCCATACGCCGTGCTCATCCAAAGCGTGTCGGCGGCGACGCTGCGGACCTCGGAGATCAGCAGCAACGGTCGGATCCGATCGGCGATTTCGAGCAGTGCCCGCAACGCCGCTACCGCATGCTCACGCGCGAACATGTATTCGGCCTGGATTTCCTCGCCGCTGGCCGGGACGGCGTCCATCCGGAAGTGCGGCAGGCGATCGGACCACGGCCCGACCAGGCCGAGTTGATCCGTACAACTTGAGGCGGCCATCGAGGCCAGCGGATGATGCGCTTTCGTCGCCGCCAGCGCGCCCATCAGGTCCGCGCGCAACGGTTCCTCACCATCGGGCAGGATCCGGCTCTTCAGCCATGTCGTGTTGATCGTTGCGCCCCAATCGGTGAAGAGGCTGACGCTGGTGGCGCTGGAGAAGACCTCGTGGAAGCGATCGAACAATGTTTCCCAGGCGAGGTCCTCGAACACCTCCTGCCGCACCATGTACGACGGTTGGAGGTCGAGCGTGAGCCGGTAGATGACCCCGATCGCGCCGAGCCCGACGACCATCCCATCGAAGTCCGCATGACCGCGGGTCACACCGATTATGTCGCCGCTGCTGGTGACCAATTCGATTGCGGATACGGCCGTCGCAAGGTTCCCCAGAGCGTCACCTGAACCATGTGTCGCGGTCGAGATCGCCCCCGCCACCGAGATGTGCGGCAGCGACGCCATGTTGTGCAGAGCCAGTCCCGCGGCTTCCAGCGTTTGCGCGAGGTCGCCATAGCGAGTTGCGCCTCCGCAGGTGACCGTCATTGCCTCGCGGTCGATCTCGATCGCGGGATCGAGGGCGTCTAGCGAAACCAATTCGGCGGCGTCGGCGATGTCGTTGAATGAGTGCCGTGAACCGAGTGTATGAATGCGCGGCGCCCCGGCTACGACTGCGCGCAATTCGTCAATCGTCGCCGGGCGATGCAACTGAGTCGCCCGATACGCGTAGTTTCCGGCCCAGTTCAGCTCACGGCTCATGGATTCCCCCCTGCCACACTCAATCAGATGGTGTTTTGTCCATCGTCGCATGGAGGTCGGCCAGAAAGTAGATCCGGCCCTCGCGATGACTGTGCCGCGCATCGTCCTCGTCCGTGAGCGTTGGCGATGCCGGGCGATACGGCCCATGCGTTATGGTGAGAAGCGAACCCGACTCAGTGGGTTGAGCATGCACGAGAACCGTTCTGGCGGGCTGGTTCGGCTCATGATCCCAGCTCCAACTGTAGATCAGGGTGTCGTCCGTGAAGAGCGCGACGACCCCGCGCATGATCCATTCCATCGCGGGCCAGCGCACAACATAGCGTCCACCTGGCCGAGTTTCGATAAGCGCTTCGTCGCCCCACCACTGATTGCGTTTTGCGGCTTCGGTGAACCAGGAAAGTGTTTCCGTGGGCGACGACGCCTCCACTCCAGTTTGAAGCACGAGCCATTCCGGTCCATCCAGGATTACGTCAATGCGCCGACGGTCCGTCATCGAGAGGGCCTCCCCCACTTGTGGCGTTTCTGATGCATCGTGCCACAAGGGAGATTTAGCCGCCACAAGGATCGGCCACTACCAAAGATAGTCATGGAACGCCATCGAATTTGGCCGCCATGGTCCCTCGTTCCTCGGGAGGCCACTACCAGGCGAGGTCGTGGGGCGGGGCGGGGCCGAACAGGTTCGTCCAGAGCAATCTCGCGGCCAGCCCCCGCGCCGGGCCCCAGGTTTCGGCCAGGAGGTCAAGGTCCTTGAACGTCATCTCGGGGCGTTCGTAGGCGGCGCGAGCGGCCCGCAACAAGGCGACATCACCGGTTGGGTGCGCATCCGGGGCCCCTACTCCCCACAACACGACCGACTCCGCCGTCCAGCGTCCTACCAGTGGGAGTTCCATCAACGCGATCACGGTCTCCTCCGGGTGGCTCCGGGCTAACGCATCGCTCGGGAGATTGCCCGCAATCATCTCCCGCGCGGCGTGTTTGATCGCCTCGGCTCGCTTCCAGGTCACACCTGAAGTCCTGATCGACTCGACCGACGTGTCGGCAAGTTGGTCGGGACGCGGCAAGGGCCGGTACGTGTGGCCCTCGATCTCGATCTCGTCCGCGAACAGAGCCGCCAGTTTGGCCTGGGTCACGGCTGCCGCCGCCACCGAGATGCTTTGCCCCATGATCGCGGTCAAAATGCCATCGAACACCGAGCCATCGCAGTACGGGTGCAAGCCGGGAAAACGGTCCGCAAGCGCCGCCATGACCGGATCGCTGTACGACGGCAGGTCGATGGCGGTTCCCAGCACGTCCCTACCCCACGCGGCATCGCAGTCCGCTGATGCGGAACCCGTTATGTTTAGTATCCCGTTTCCAGTTTGCCGGCACGATCGCCATCCAACCGCCTCGCCCTCCCAACCCACCCAGGTAAGCACGCCATCGGCCCAACGGTGGCGTGGTGAGCGACCCGTTGTCCAAAACACCGGCCCGCAGGTGGTGGCCAGGGAAAATGGCGCGGGGACGGTCGATGTGCGATGGATCGCGGGCGTTTCAAGCTCCATGAGGACCCAAAGTCAGCGCCTCGATCCTGTGAGTTCTCGCCACAACCGTGAACGCGCCTTTCCTGGAGCATGCCAGGCAGGTCCGAGAACTGCTCCCGCCGGGCGCCACGCCCATCGCTCGATCGCGTCAAACGCTGGCTGAAGTCGACCTGGAACGCGACGTCCGTTAACTCGGTTGAGCCGCGTCCACACCGTGTCAACGATCGCGAACGCCAACGTCGCCCAGGCCATCCCGGCGAGAATGTCGACGACCCAGTGATTCGCGAGGTAGACCACCGAGAACCAGAGCGCGATGTTGTACGGAACGACAACCAACCCCTTCCAGCCAAAGTATTTCACCGCGAAGAGCAGGACCATCCAGGGAAATCCGGCGTGGAGCGACGGCATCGCCGCGACCGGGTGCGGGCTGGCGTTCTGCCAGATCGAGAAGGTGTCGAGAGATCGGATCGGCGCGATGTCGATCGTGGCGGTGACCGAACCAGCCGGCCAACCGATGCCGCTGACCACTCCCCAGCTATTCGCCAACCATGGCGGAGCCGCGGGATACAGGAGAAAAAAGACGAATGCGGAGTACGTCATCAGGCAAAGCGCAAGCGTGAACTGCCAGAAGCGTTCCTTTTTCGTCACCCAGAGCAGGAACGCAAAGATGCAGGGCAACGCGAAGTGCATCGAGTAGACGATGAGCGAGAGGTAATCCCACCATTGCGGGTGGCCGGGGGTGTAGATCCATCGTTGCAAAGTGGAGACAGGCTCGTGCCCGAACATCAGCGCCAAGTCGAAGTCAACCAGGTTCTCGACCCGGACGTTTGGCAGCGCCTCGCGCGGTCTGTCGCCTACCCGTTCGCCGCCGGTGACGAACTCACCGGCGACACCGCGCAGGAACTCGTACCCGAAGACCAACAGGACAAATGGAATCCAGTCCCGCAGGAACGGACCGACGCGACCGAGCAGGATCGCTCCCACGAGCAGGAACAACGCCCAGTTGTCGGGCCGGAAAGCCTGTCCACGCCAGACGAAGTGAAGGATCGCACCAACGATGTAGACGACGAACATCCCGAACACCAGCCACCGATAGAGGAGGCGTTGGCGATCCCGGATGCCGCCGCTCTCACCCACAGTCTCGGTTCCGCCGGTATCGAACGTCGTCGTCGCGAACCGGACCGCCAGTTCCCCGGCAGAGGGATGCGGATCGGAGGCGGCCATCGACGCGTCATGTGTCAAGGTC
>JACCUV010000151.1 GCA_013698495.1 Chloroflexia bacterium | reverse complement strand
GGGTCGATTGTGGTAAACTCCATCGGCTCGGAAAGAGCGCATTCCCCGATAGCTCAATGGTAGAGCGACCGGCTGTTAACCGGTAGGTTCAAGGTTCGAGTCCTTGTCGGGGAGCCGCATGAGGCGTCGCTGAATACCAGCGGCGCTACTTTTATGTCTGTTCGTTGGCGAATCGAGCTCTGTGCGTTGAGGCGCCAACCGCCGAAAGGAACTTCCCTGTGGCTGACGTGTTCAAGAACTTCATCGGCGGCGAATGGATCGAGTCGGCTACCGGGGCGACGTTCGAACGACGCAATCCCGCGACCGGTGAGTTGGTCGGCAGGTTCACTGAGAGCGATGGCCGCGACGTGGACGCGGCGGTGGCGGCCGCGAAGAAAGCATACGCCTCGTGGCGGCTCTATCCGGCGCCCAAGCGCGGCGAAATCCTGTTCAAGGCGGCGCGCATCCTTGAGGATCGCAAGGAACACTTTGCCCGTGAGATGACCGAGGAGATGGGCAAAGTCCTGGATGAAACGCGTGGCGATATCCAGGAAGCGATAGACATGACCTACTACATGGCTGGCGAAGGCCGGCGCATGTTTGGTCAGACAACGCCATCGGAAATGCGCAACAAGTTCCAGATGTCGATACGCAAACCGCATGGCGTCGTTGGGTTGATCACGCCGTGGAACTTCCCGATGGCGATTCCGTCGTGGAAAATGATGCCGGCGATCGTCGCCGGGAACACGGTTGTCCTGAAACCGGCCACGTTCACACCGAAGCTCTCGATCCGGCTCGTTGAAGTGTTGGAGGAAGCCGGGATCCCACCAGGCGTCGTCAACATTGTGCTGGGCAGTGGTGCGAAGGTTGGCGAGCCGCTTCTCAATCACCCCGATGTACCCGTCATTTCGTTTACCGGTTCGACCGAGACCGGGAAAGCGGTGGCGATTGCGTCCGCGAAACACAACAAGCGGCTCACACTCGAAATGGGTGGCAAGAACGCGGTGATCGTGATGGACGACGCCAACCTCGACCTTGCGGTAGAGGGAATTTTGTGGGGCGCATTTGGCACCACCGGCCAGCGTTGTACTGCGACGAGCCGCGTTGTGGTGCACAAGCAGGTCCAGGCCGAGCTGGCAGAGCGGTTGGCTGATCGCGCCGGCAAGCTCAGGATCGGGAATGGTCTGGATCGCGACGTGCGGGTTGGACCGTTGGTGAGCGACGGGCAACTCCAGTCGGTGCACAGCTACGTGGGCGTTGGCGTGGCCGATGGCGCCGACCTGATCGCCGGCGGAAAGATTGTTACGGACGGCGAACTGGTCAACGGCCACTTCCACGAGCCGACGATCTTCAACAACGTGGCGCCCGAGATGCGAATCGCGCGGGAGGAGATTTTCGGGCCGGTTGTATCGTTGCTGCCGGTCCACTCGCTCGACCAGGCGATCGAGGTCGTGAATGGCGTGCAGTATGGACTATCCGCCGCGATATTCACGCAGGACGTGAACAATGCGTTTCGGGCCATGCAGGATATCGATACTGGAATCCTGTACGTGAACGCGGGCACAACGGGAGCCGAGATTCACCTGCCCTTTGGGGGCGTGAAAGCCACCGGCAACGGACATCGCGAAGCTGGCACCGCCGCGATCGATTTCTACACCGAGTGGCAAAGCATTTACGTCGACTACAGCGGCAAACTGCAGCGGGCCCAGATTGATCCGGTGTAAAGAGGTCTCAGTACATTTCCCGAGGCAGATCGTCGGCTTCACCCTCAATGCGCCGCCATGCTGAGCGCCAATGCAATATCGGCCCCGCTGGATACCAGCGAAGCGCTTCCGACGCAGTCGGTGTCTGACGGGGGCCGCTCGGATGCGTACGCAAACGCGTACCGGCTTCACGTGGAGACTCTTCCTTCGTCAGAGTGACGATTTGGGGGAAGAGTCTGATGGCATTGGTGGCCGGAGTCGGAACGACAAAATCCGAGGCGATTATCGGGTCTTCTGGATCGAGATGAGTTGCTCAGGCACATCCTGGTTCATGTTGCCGGAGCGGTAGCCTTCCAGATCCATCGTTACGAACCGGTATCCTGTTCCCTTGACCGCCTCGACGATGGCCGTGCGATCGTCAAAAGCACGGTCGAGCTCGGCCTCGGGAAATTCAAGCCGCGCTACGTTTCCGTGATGTCGCAGCCGGAATCCCCGATATCCAAGAGCATGAATCGACGACTCGGCGGCGGCCACCTGTTCCAGTTTTTCCACGGTGATCCTGTCGCCGTACGCGAATCGTGAGGAGAGGCAGGCAACGGCCGGTTTGTCTGCGGTGCGCAGGCCAAACGATGCGGAAAGTTCTCGAATCTCGGCTTTGGCGAGACCAACTTCCTGCAAAGGGGATCGCACTCCAAGGTCTCGCGCCGCCCGCAATCCTGGGCGGAAATCGTCCAGGTCGTCGGCGTTCGAGCCATCGATCACGTGGGCGATGCCTCGTTCCTGTGCAAACTCCGTGAGTTTTCCATACAGCTCTTGCTTACAGAAGAAGCAGCGTTGATGGGTGTTATCGGCGTAGCGAGGATCGGTGAGTTCCATTGTCTGGAGCAGGACGTATTCGGCGCCGATCTCGGAAGCAAGCGCGCGCGCCTCGATCATTTCCTCGGGGGCATACGTTTCTGACAGACCGCTGGCGGCGATGCACCTGGAGCCAAGTTCGTCGTGCGCGACCTTGAGCAGGAGCGTGCTGTCCACCCCTCCTGAAAAGGCGATCGCAACCGATTCCATGCTGGTCAGGATCGCGCGTAAATGCTCGAGTTTGGCCGCGGTCGATTGTTCGGTGGCGATGGCCGCTGGATTGATGGTCATGGAAGCTCCGGTGAATGTGCAAGCGCTATCGACTTTGGATGCTACCACCGATTCGGCTGGGATGGCATCCCCAATCGGTAGGTGTAGAATGGCGGTGAAGGATGAGACGGACGGGCGCCAGAGCCCGTGCCGGCGTCAGGCGTTGCGCGCGCTCACTCGCTGACGGCGCGTTTTCTGGAGGAAACTGCCACATTGAGCCTTTCCCACATCACTACAGACCTCATCGAACATGAGGCGATTCAGCAGAGCGTCGCCCAGATTCACGACGGCCTGGCGCCGAACATCACTGATTTTCCCGATGCCGCTGGACCCGCGATCGCCGCCGCGCTGATCCGGGAACTCGCTTCCTCGGCGCTGGTGGTGACGACGCGTCGAGAGCGGGCCGACTACCTCGCGGTTGCGCTGGCGGAATATCTCGGCAGCGACTACACCGTCGGAGTCTGGCAGTCGCCGGATGCCCTTCCATACGAGCAACTACCAGTTGACCTCGAAGCCGGGGTGCGCCGGGTCCAGATGCTTCATGAAATGCAATCGCGGGACACGAATCGTCGCGTGTGGGTCACTGCGGTCAACGGTCTGATGCAACTATTGACGACACCGGCCGCGCTCAAGGGCAAGACGCTCTCCCTGCGCGTGGGGACCAGCCAGCCCGTGGACGAATTGCACGCCTGGGCCACGAGCGTGGGGTACGAGACGTCGCCGGTTGTCCAGGAGCCGGGGACGATCGCCCGGCGCGGGGGCATCGTCGATGTCTTTCCTCCCGGGGCCGAGTATCCGGTGCGGCTCGACTTCTTCGGCGACGACATTGAAAGCATTCGCCGGTTCGAACCGCATAGCCAGCGCTCGATCGATCGACTGACGCGAGTGACGCTGTTGCCGCCCACCGAACTTCCGATCTGGAAGCTTCCCGCAATCGTGTCAAGTGTGAAGAAGCTCGACCGGTCGACGCTGAGACCCGAAGTCGCCGATGACTGGTTGCGTCGTCTAGGTCGCATGCGCGAAGGCGCGCTTGGGGATTCAATCGATCTCTTCTCAGGATACCTGGCTCCTGAGAAGGCAACCCTACTCGACTACCTCCCGGCCGAATCCGTGGTCGTGCTCGATCAGCCAGACGCGCTGGCGAGGGTCGCCAGACAAATCGAGGCGCAAGCACGCGACCTCGCCCGGACGTTCCGGGATAGTGGAGAACTGCCAGCTGGTTTGACGCTTCCTTTTCTGCCGGCAGGCAGAGCGCTCAGCGCTCTTTCCAGAAAGAACCCGATCAAGCTGGGGGCCAGTGAAGCGGATGACGAGCACGCAATTTCGGCGTCATCGATTACCGACCCGCAGGTGTTCTCGGGCAACTTGTCGTTGTTGACGACAACGCTGGCGGAACATATTGCCGACGATTGGGCAGTTGCGCTGGCGACAGATCAGGTCGACCGGCTGACCGATGTCGTCGAGGAACACGGCGTCTACCCGCGACACGACAAGTCCGGTCCCAATCGACTTTCGGCCCCGCTCCTGCCCGGCACAGTCGAGATCACGTCGTCGGACATTATGTCGGGATGGGTCTGGGCCGAGGGCAAACTTGCGGTCTGGTCCGACTTCGAGATGTTCGGTTTCCGTAAGCATCCGCGGCGCGGCGGCAAGCGCACATCGAGCGAACGGCGGGGTTTCGCCCAGAGCCTGGAACCGGGAGAGTACGTTGTCCACATCGATCACGGGGTGGCGAGGTTCACCGGTCTGGTGCGAATGGAAACGGGAAACGTTGAGCGCGAGTACCTGCTGCTCGAGTATGAGCGTGGCGACAAACTCTATGTCCCGGTCGATCAGAGCGACCGAGTCTCCCGCTACAGTGGCGGCGGGCTCAATCCGTCGCTCAACCGGCTGGGGTCTGGCGAGTGGGTTCGCACCAAGGGCAGAGTGCGACGAGCCGTTCGAGAAATGGCGTTCGAGTTGATTCAACTCTACGCCTACCGCGAATCCGGAAAGGGCATCGCCTACCCGGAGGATAGCCGCTGGGACATGGAACTGGCCGAGTCGTTTCCCTACACCGAAACCATCGACCAGGCAAAGGCGATCGAAGCGGTAACCTCCGACATGGAGTCGCAGCGGCCGATGGACAGGCTGGTCTGCGGCGATGTCGGATTCGGGAAAACCGAGATTGCGATCCGGGCGGCGTTCAAGGCCGTCAATGCCGGGAGTCAGGTTGCCGTCCTCGTGCCGACGACGGTTCTCGCGCTGCAACACTTCACAACCTTTCGCGAGCGACTGGCGGCATTCCCGGTGAGGGTCGAAATGCTCTCCCGCCTGCGCAGTCGAAAGGAACAGCAAACCATCCTCGACGGGTTGCGGGATGGGGCGGTTGACATCGTGATCGGCACGCATCGCCTGGTGCAGAAA
The DNA here is from genome assembly GCA_013698495.1 of Chloroflexia bacterium. Classification (GTDB taxonomy): domain Bacteria; phylum Chloroflexota; class Chloroflexia; order Thermomicrobiales; family UBA6265; genus JACCYX01. The sequence goes on along the minus strand of JACCUV010000151.1, from coordinate 2,060 downwards.
GACATCGCCTTCAAGGATCTCGGTTTGGCGGTGATCGATGAAGAGCAGCGCTTCGGCGTTCGGCACAAGGAGTTCCTCAAGCAACTACGAACCGAGGTCGACGTGTTGACGATGTCGGCGACGCCGATTCCACGGACGCTGCACCTCTCGCTTTCAGGTATCCGGGACATCAGCATGATCGAAACGGCCCCCCAGGATCGGTTGCCGATACGTACGTTTGTCACCGAATTCACAGATCAGCTTGTTCGCGAGGTGATCCTGCGCGAACTCGACCGCGGCGGACAGGTGTTCGTGGTCCACAATCGGGTCCACGACATCGATCGCCTCGCCAGCCGGTTGCGCAAAGCCGTGCCCGAGGCGCGGTTTGGGATCGGTCACGGTCAGATGGACGAGAACGTCCTCGAAGAAGTGATGCTCGGATTTGTTCGCCGCGATTTCGATGTCCTGATCGCGACCACGATCATCGAATCCGGCGTCGACATTCCGAACGTGAACACGATCGTGATCGACAACGCCGACACTTTGGGACTGACCCAGCTTTACCAGTTGCGGGGGCGTGTGGGGCGGAGCAATCATCGCGCCTACGCCTATTTGCTTCACCAACCGCACAAACGAATGAGCATCGAGGCGCTGGAGCGGCTGGAAACGATTCAGGAAGCGACAGAGCTTGGGGCCGGACTGCGGGTGGCGATGCGCGATTTGGAGATTCGCGGCGCGGGCAACATGCTCGGAGCGGAGCAAAGCGGTCACATCGCGACTGTTGGCTACGAGCTTTACGTGCGCTTGCTGAGCCAGGCGATCGAGGAGGTGCGCTCGGGTAAGCCCACACTGGAACAGGGTCCCGTGACGCTCGATCTGCCGCTTACTGCGTTAATTCCGGAGGACTACGTCTCCGACACTGAGTTGCGGTTGAACCTCTACCGGCAGATTGCCGCGGTCCAAACGCTGGATGAGACACTCGAACTTGAAGAAGAACTACGTGACCGTTTCGGCGATTTTCCGGACGAGGTCGAGCACCTCTTTGCTCTGATTTCGCTGCGGATTCGCGCGGCGGCGTTGGGCATCGACTCGGTGGTGGAGCGGGATCGCGAAATCGTGATTCGACCGGTGCGGACCAGCGAGGTAAATCGCGGCCGGCTGGAGGAGAAGCTCGGATCGGAGATCAGGTTTACGCCAAACTCAGTGCGCCTGAAACTGCTCAAACTCAAGTTGCCGTGGCGGGACGCGCTCGACCTGACCATTGCCGAGGTCGAGCGCACGATGCATATTCCTCAACTTGTGGCGGATTAATTGTCCGTTGGTCCCGACTCGCCAAAATCCCAAGCGCCCCAATCGTCATTCCTCCTTCGTCGGAATGATGACCTGGCATGGTGTCAATTCAGAGGTGATTGAGCATTAGCTTTGGCGGAGGTGGGCGACGGTCGCGCCTTCGCCACCTTCGTTCGAGGGAGCCGCGGCGCTGCGCTCGACGACCGGAGAGTTGCGCAGTTCCTCACGCACCACTTGGCGCAGTGCGCCGGTTCCCTTGCCGTGGATGATCCGGACCCAGGGCAAACCGGAAAGATACGCGTCGTGGATGTAGCTTTCGAGAATTGGCGAGACTTCTTCGGCACGGTATCCGCGAATGTCGATTTCGATCGACACGGACTCTGTGGCCGGGGCTGAAACACGCACTCGTCGCGAACCCGAATCCGCGCGAACCCGGCCGATTCGCTCAAGATTACCGACAGGTTGGCGCAGCTTGAGTGAACCTAACAGGACCTCGGCCCCGCCGGCATCAACTGCGATCACCTCGCCTTGTTGCTCCAGCGAAACGATGTTGACCAGGTCTCCGGTCTGCAATGGGTGCCTCGCTTGCGTTGGCGCCGATGCCTGGGCAGGTTTGAGACGTCGCTGGGCAAGGCGTAGCTCCCGCTCCGCTGTGCTCACGGCTTCCTGATTGGTAGCGCGATCGGAGACGCTCGCGCTGGAGAACGATCGCGATCGCTCAAGTTCGCGAATCGCCTGGCGGGCGATGGCCAGCTCGTCCTCAACTTCGGCGATCGCTTCTTCCCGGGCAC
>JACCUV010000148.1 GCA_013698495.1 Chloroflexia bacterium | reverse complement strand
ACACAAGGTTGTAGTAGTGGCGCCATTTGGCCGACACAAGATCGGCCACTACTGGCCGACGCGTTGGTCACATTCACCCCGCTCAGACATGCCACTACAGCCGTGCGATAATCGCGTCGGCCATGCTGGAGGTCGTCGCTGCCTTGCTCGGGTCGCGATCCGGCCGGAGATCGTAGGTGACGTCCTTGCCCTCGCTGACCACGGCCGCCACGGCGCCTTCGACCGCCTCGGCGGCGTCGATTTCTCCAATGTGGCGCAACATGAGCGCCCCGGAGAGGGTCATCGCCATCGGGTTCGCCTCGTTCTTGCCCGCATGCGTCGGCGCCGAGCCGTGAATCGGCTCGAAGACGGCTGCTTCCGTGCCGATATTGCCGCCTGGCGCAACTCCCAGTCCGCCAATCATGCCCGCCACCAGGTCGGAGACGATGTCGCCGTAGAGATTGGGCATTACCAGCACATCGTAAAGATCCGGTTTCTGCATCAGTTGCATGCACATGTTGTCGACGATCCGGTCTTCGAACTCGATGTCCGGATGCTCGGCCGCCACTTCCTGGGCTATTCGCAGGAACAGGCCATCGGTGAACTTCATGATGTTGGCCTTGTGGACGGCCGTGACTTTTTTCCGCTTGTTCTTGCGCGCGTAGTCGAAGGCGTACTCGACGATCCGGCGGGAACCCTCCGGCGTGATCATCTTGATCGTGATCGCGGCGTTGGCGGCGATCTGCTTCTCGCTCCGGGCGTTGATCGCCCCGATCACCTCGGCCGCTTCGGGGGTTCCGGTGTCGAACTCGACCCCGGCGTACGTGTCCTCGAGATTTTCGCGCACGATCACAAGATCGATGTTCTCGAAGGCGGCTTGCACGCCGGGGATCGTCTTGCCCGGCCGCAGGTTGGCGTAGAGATTCAATGCCTGGCGCAAACCGACGTTGACGCTGCGGAATCCGCTGCCGACTGGTGTCGTGATCGGGCCCTTGAGACCGAGGCCGTTGCGGCGCACTGACTCAAGCGTGGTCTCAGGCAGCACGTCGCCGTGCTTTTCGAGGGCATTCAACCCCGCATCGCAATACTCCCACTCGAATCCGACCGCAGTCGCCTCCAGGATGCGGCGCGTCGCTTCCGCAACCTCAGGACCGATGCCATCGCCAGGGATGAGTGAAACCGAATACGTGGCCATGTGGACTCCTCTTGATTCTCAGTAAAACGAGCGCAATGTCTATGCGAATTGTCGCATGCCCATCTTCGCCGGTCGGCAATTGCGCGAGGATCGTGAGACCATAAAGCGAGCAACTGGCCTGATCGTCGACCCTGGGGTGTGAACGCAATGGACATGGCGAAGCGACCGGTGCTGCTGGCGATCCTCGACGGCTGGGGCATCGCTCCGGAGGGACCGGGCAACGCGGTTACGTTGGCCAAAACCCCCGTCCTCGACAATCTGTTTCGAGTCTATCCAAACGCCACGCTGCTGACATCGGGTGAGCATGTGGGCCTTCCCGATGGGCAGATGGGAAACTCGGAAGTCGGGCACCTCAACATCGGGGCAGGGTTCATCGTCTTCCAGTGGATCACGCGGATCGACATGGGGATTCGCTCGGGCGAACTGGCAAACAACCCCGCGATCCAGCGAGCGTTCAGCTCAGCCAGTGCTCGTGGCGGTACTGTCCACCTGATGGGTCTCGTCAGCGACGGTGGCGTGCACAGCCACACCCGGCACTTGATCGCCTTGCTCGAAGCGGCGAAGGCGGCGGGCGTCGAACGCCTGCTGGTGCATGCCTTCACCGACGGTCGCGACACCTCGCCAACGAGCGGGCGACATTCGCTGACTGAAGTCGAGAGCAAACTCATGCATCTGGGACTCGGTCGGATCGCGACCGTCTCCGGTCGCTACTACGCGATGGACCGCGACCACCGCTGGGAGCGCACCCAGCTTGCATTCGAGGCAATCGCCCACGGTAGAGGACCGGAGGCGACCTCGGCGGTGACGGCGATCGACACGAGTTACGCCCTCTATGTGACCGACGAGTTCATCGAACCGACCGTGGTCCTGGCGCCAGATGGTTCGCGGCACGCGTTGGGTCGCGACGATTCGGTGATCGTCTTCAACTTCCGCTCCGATCGGGGCCGGCAGTTGGTGGAGGCACTCTCCAAACCGGACTTCACGGGTTTCGATCGTGACAATTACGTCATGCCCGAGAATGTGACGACGCTGACGACCTACGATGCGACGCTGCCGGTCCACGTCGCCTACGCGCCGCACAATGTCGAGTTTCCGCTGGCGCGGGCAATCTGCGAAGCGGGAATGACACAATTCCACACTGCTGAAACGGAGAAATACCCCCACGTCACCTTCTTTCTCAATGGCGGGAGGGAGGAGCCGTTCCCTGGAGAAGATCGTCGCATCATGCCGTCGCCGAAGG
>JACCUV010000058.1 GCA_013698495.1 Chloroflexia bacterium | reverse complement strand
GGTCCGGATCGGTTTTGAGGGCGGGCAGTTGCCGATTCAGCAGCGGATGCCCTACAAGCGCGGTTTCACCAATATCTGGAAGACGCCGTGGGAGACCGTAAATCTCGGCCGCCTCGCCGATCTTGAGGTCGACGGACCGATCACGCCCGAAGTCCTCGCCAATGCCGGTTTGATCCGCGGGACCAAGTACCCGGTCAAGATTCTGGCCAATGGCGAGATTTCCGGTGCGCTCACGATCCATGCTCATGCGTTCTCGAAGTCCGCGCTGGCGGCGATCGAAGCCGCCGGCGGAACGGTCATGACGCTGGAGCGAACCGACGACTTCCGGACCGCACGACCACGCAGCCGCGCGCTGCCACTGAACCGCGAACTCAAGGCGATGCGCGTTGGCAAGGTCGGCGGACCTTCCCGGCGCGAGGCGATCGCGCAGCTCCAGGAACGAGACGCCAAGGAGGCCTAGGCATGCTCCAGGCCGTCATCAACGCATTCAAGATTCCGGATCTTCGCGCCAAAATCCTGTTTACAATCGGGATGCTGGTGATCTTCCGGTGCATCGCCAGCATTCCGATTCCGGGCGTGGACCGCGAAGGGTTGCGCGCGTTTATCGAAAACAACCAGTTACTCGGCATGCTAAACCTGTTCTCCGGCAGCGGCCTGACCAACTTCTCGGTCGTCGCACTCGGCGTGTATCCGTACATCACCGCCTCGATCATCATGCAGTTGATGACGCCGATCATCCCGCGCCTCAACGAGCTCTCGATGGAGGGTCAGCAAGGCCGCAACAAGATCAATCAGTACACCCATTTTCTGACTGTGCCGCTGGCGCTGCTCCAGGGATATGGCCAGACCCTGCTCTTCTCCCGCCAACCCGGAGTCGATGGACAACCGCTGATTCAGGATTTCGGGCTGTTCGATGGCGACACCTGGTTGCCGACCGTCGCCATTTTGCTGACCCTCACCGCGGGCACGATGTTGCTGGTGTTCATCGGGGAGCTGATTACGGAAAAGGGAATCGGCAACGGCATCTCGATCATCATCTTTGGCGGGATCGTGGCTTCGCTGCCGACATCTGTCGGCAACTTGCTGACAGGTGGGAACGTCGGCTCCAACGTGCTCGGCACATCGCTGTTCGTTATCATCGGCTTGATTACGATCATCGGTGTCGTGTTGATCAACGAAGGTCAGCGGCGAATTCCCGTGCACCATGCCAAGCGGGTGCGCTCGGGTCGCGTCTATGGCGGCACCACAACCAACATTCCGCTCAAGGTCAACAGCGCCGGCATGATTCCGCTGATCTTCGCGGTCAGCATTATGGTCTTCCCTGGCATGGTCGCCAGTTTCCTCGAGGGGTCGAACACCGAATGGGTGCGAGACGTCGCCGAGCGGATTCGGCTCTGGTTGAGCCCAAACACCTGGCCGTACAACATTGTCTACTTCTTTATGGTCGTGGGATTCACGTTCTTCTACACAATGGTCGTGTTCCAGCAGCAGCGCATTCCGGAGTCGTTGCAACGCCAGGGTGCGTTTGTGCCGGGTGTGCGGCCAGGACGCAACACGGCGGTGTACCTGCAGCGCGTATTGTCGCGGATCACGATTGTCGGCGCCGTGTTCCTCGGGGTGATCGCGATCCTGCCATTCCTGGCGACGCTCGTGACCGACGTCAACACACTGCAACTCAGCGCGACCTCGCTGCTGATCGTCGTCGGTGTCGCGATCGACACGATGCGACAACTCGAGGCGCAACTGATGATGCGGAACTACGAAGGATTCATTAATTAGCCGGATACCTCGCGATCACGATCATACGCGGCCTTCGGCGACAACCGTTGGCCGTGTAGGGGAGGACCTCGTGTTCTCCCGCATCGTTCCGCAACGGGAGGATACGAGGTCCTCCCCTGGTATGGAATGATTTGTCAAGGCTTGTGTCGTTTGAGAGAATTGGAGGAGGTGGTTTTGAATAGGCATCTCCTTTCCGGTAAGTCTGACGAACGAGCCGGTGGGGGCAGCGGACGCGCGCGGATGGCAGCGACGATAGATCACCCTGGTATACGCGGGCCTGGGGTGGATTGCTCCACCCAACCGCAGGACACGGATCCGTCGGGAGCTGGCTCACTCTACGGGCGCGGACTCAGGCGCCGGGAACCGGACCCTACCGCAAGGGGAGGACCGAGCACGCTCCGTCTTCCGGCCACGCGACATCCGCTGCCCCCACCGGCGCGCTCAGGCCGGGGTCTTCACGGTAACCTCCCAGACGAAACCGAGCAGTTCGCGCGCGATCCCGATCACGGCGACCTGCGGCGGCTTGCCGTGAGCGCAGAGGTGGCGATAGCGCCAGAAGAGGCGATTGCGGGCGCGGGCAGCGACGTCTGCGGTGGTCCCCGGTGGCGGTGGGTGGCGGGCATTGTGCCAGGCCGCCTCGGTGATCAGCCACCGGACATGGGCATTGCCGGTCTTGGTGATCGCGCCCCGCTGGACGCGCGTCCCGCTCGAGTGCTCACTGGGGACGACCCCGACATAGCTCATCAGGTCGCGGGGATGCGCGAATCGGCGGAGATCGCCGAGTTCGGCGGTCAGGCCGATCGCGGTCAGCGGACCGATCCCGAACAAGGTTTGAAGCTGAGCGATCTGCGCGGCGAACGGTCCCATAACGGCGGTCGCGCGCAGGGCCTCGTGCAAGCGGTCGTGTCGCGCCGACGCCTCGGCGATTGCGGTCAGGTGGTCGGCGAGCACGACCTGATGCGCCGGCTGGACCGGGCGCAGCGTCGCCAGCCAGGCGTCGTAGCGCACCGACCAGCGCCCGATCCCGGCCGGTTCCGGGAAGTCCTGGCGGTGCAGGAATTTGAGCAGTTGCTGGCGCAGACGGTGCTGCCCGCGCAGGGCACCCTCGCGGGCACGCGACAGATCGCGCAAGGCTTCGAGTTCCTCGCTCGGCACCGCGATCGCGGTCAGTGCGTCATTGCGCAACAAGCGGGCCAGGTTGCGGGCATCGCGGCGGTCGGTCTTGACCCGGTCGCCGGCGCGTTTGGGAATCAGGGAAGGAGCGACCACGATGCAGGCGATCTCCGCCCGCGCCAACTGCCGGGCAATCGTGTAGCCGGTCGGCCCCGCTTCGTAGGCCACCCGCAGCGTGGACCGATCGTCGTTGATCCGGGTCAACATCCGGTGCGGGGCTTTGGGCGTGTGGGCAATCACCCCCAGGTCGCGGTCCTCCCCCGCGGCCGTCACCACCGCCCCATGAATCGTGCGCAGATGGACATCCAGTCCCACATAGGTGATCCTGTCCATGCCTGACCTCCTGTCGCTCGTGCCCGCGCGCCGCGGTTGGCGCGTTCTGCGCGAACTGTACGCCGCAGTGGCGCCGACGTTGATCATTCCATGGTCTCTACGCCTGGTCATGCGATTGGTATTCCCGAGTACTCACGATCGAGGACAACGCAGCGTGCATGTGATTTTGATGGGAGCGCAGGGGTCCGGAAAGGGCACCCAGGCGGCCCTGCTTGGCCCGGAACTGAAGTTGGAGCGGATCGCGACGGGGGACATGTTTCGCGCCGAAATCGCCTCGGCCTCCTCACTTGGGGTTGAACTGAAGGCGATCCTCGACCGCGGCGACCTCGTGCCGGACGATCTCACCAATTCGATTGTGCGGCGCCGGATTGCCACCCTCATCGAGCGACGCGCCGACGGCGACGATGTCACGGGCTCGCTCTTCGATGGATTCCCACGGACCGACGCGCAAGCTCAAGCACTCGATACGATCCTGGCTGAACTCGGCGAAGCCGTGACCTCGGTCGTCGAAATCGACGTGCCCCGCGATGTCCTGATCCAGCGGCTCTCGGGGAGGCGGGTCTGCGTCGAATGCGGCGCCGTGTTCCACGCCGAGTCCAGCCCGCCCAGCGTCAATGGAGTCTGCGACCGGTGCAGTGGCGAAGTGATTCAGCGGGACGACGACAAGCCGGAGGCGATTGCCCGGCGACTCGCTCTCTACGACCAGCAAACCGCCCCGCTCCTCGACTACTACGACGCACAGGGCAAACTCACCAAGGTCGATGGTGACCGGTCGATCGAAGCGGTTCAGTCCAGCATCATCGCCGTGATCCAGCTCCGAACAACCGGCCAGGGCCCCGCCTGACCATGGGTATCTCCCTCAGGAGCGCCGCCGATATTGCGACGATGAAACGCGCCGGACACGTCGTCGCGATGTGCCATGCGCGGGTCGAGGCGGCGATCGCGCCCGGCGTTTCCACGCAGGAACTCGACGACATCGTGCGCGAGACGATTTCCGAGTACGGAGCCAGCTCCAACTTCCTCGGTCACCATGGCTTCACCGGCAATATCTGCGCTTCCATCAACGAAGAGATTGTCCACGGCATCCCGGGTCCCCGGCGACTGCAAGATGGCGACATCGTCGCGGTCGACATCGGCGCGATCGTTGATGGATTTCACGGCGACTCAGCCTGGACGTATGCGGTTGGCGACGTTTCCGAGGTCCACCGGCGCTTGCTGACCGATACGGAGGCTTCGCTGTACGCGGGGCTCGAACAGGCGACAGCCGGCAATCGGCTTGGCGACATCGGTCATGCGATCGAGGTCTACGCCACGGATCGCGGGTACGGGATTGTGCAGGAGTACGGCGGTCACGGCATTGGGCGCGAGATGTGGGAGGAGCCGCACATCCCCAATCACGGCCAGCCTGGAACCGGCCGCCGCCTCAAGAAAGGAATGACCTTGGCGATCGAGCCGATGCTGACGCTTGGCGGGGAGGAAACCCGCGTTTTGGCCGATGAATGGACGGTTGTCACCGCCGATGGTTCCTGGTCGGCCCACTTCGAGCATACGGTGGCGATCACCGATCGTGAACCGCTGATCTTGACGCAACGGGTCACATCAGTGGTAGACTAGTCGTTCATGGCGCATGTCTGGAGACATGCGCTATCAGCGTGCGCGTTCGAGGCGTCAAATCACAACTCCGTGATCATGGGGTGCGCGCATGGGTAGCGTGGCGCACGCTCAAAACGTATGCGAAACATGGCGAGATGCCGGGCCACGAAATCGGGTCGACGAGTCCGGTCTTCGGACGGGCTGAGGATTGAAGAAGTTAACATGAAGGTATCGGCATCTGTATCCAAGCGGTGCGAAAAGTGCCGCATCATTCGCCGCAAGGGCATTGTGCGCGTGATTTGCACAAACCCGCGTCATAAGCAGCGGCAGGGCTGATCCCTCGAGTGAGGGTCGGGCGCGAGCATGTGCAATCTGCGCGCCGGGTGGTAACCCGGGACTGCATCAAGAGGATGACCTATGGCAAGACTTTCCGGAGTTGATTTGCCGCGCGAAAAGCGCGTGGAAGTGGCGCTCACCTATATCTATGGTGTCGGGCTCAAGACAAGCCAGAACGTGCTCGCGGAGTCGGGCGTCAACCCGGACACGCGCGTCCGCGACTTGACCGACGATGAAGTGAACCGGCTGCGCGAGATTATTGACCGCGATCATCGCGTCGAGGGCGACTTACGGCGCGAAGTAGCCATGAACATCAAGCGGTTGATCGATATTGGATCGTACCGTGGTTTGCGCCACCGGCGCGGAATGCCGGTGCGCGGGCAGCGCACGCGGACCAATGCCCGCACCCGGCGCGGCCCGAAACGAGCTACGGTCGGTCGCAAGAAGTAATCAGTACTTGTCTTGACCCTGATTGACGTTTATCGTTGGGGCGAGGAATGAAACGAGGCAAAGACGCGCAATGACAGACAAGCGTCGTGGAACTGCACAAAAGAGTCGTGTTCGTCGTCGGGATCGCAAGAACGTCCCCCGCGGGCGAGCTTATATTCAGGCTACGTTCAATAACACGATCGTGACCCTTACGGATCCGACAGGCAACGTGATTGCCTGGTCGAGCGCCGGCAGCAACGGATTCAAGGGCTCGCGCAAAAGCACGCCGTTCGCCGCCCAGATGACGGCCGAGGCGGCTGCCCGTCGCGCCCAGGAGCATGGCCTGCGCCAGGTCGATGTCTTCGTCAGGGGACCGGGTTCCGGTCGTGAGATGGCTGTCCGATCATTGCAATCGAGCGGCGTGATGGTGATTTCGATCACCGACACCACGCCGATTCCACACAACGGCTGCCGCCCGCCAAAACGCCGACGCGTCTAGCAATCGAAGCTCCTGCTCCGCAACCGCGGTGTGGAGAAGAGCGACGTCGCCATCCTCGTGGGTGGGCGAAGTCCAGCGGCGCGACGGACATCAGGCCGGCGCCAGCCGATCGAATTTCCAACGGCTCGCGGACCCGAAGCAGGATGAATCTGGTCCGTTGCCCGGGTCCAACCGACAGCTCAACGGGCACGACCACATACGGCAGAGCAGCGTCACAAGGAGGCATTTTCGCTTGTTGCAGTCACCCGATTTCACCATCAAAACCATCGAGACGGGGCGCAACTATGGGCGCTACCAGGTCGAACCGCTGGAGCCAGGCTATGGCACTACGCTGGGCAACTCGTTGCGCCGTATCCTCCTCCGATCGCTCGAGGGCTGCGCCGTCTCACGTATTCGGATCGACAACGTTTGGCACGAATTTGCCACTATCCCGAACGTCCGAGAGGATGTGACAGAAGTCGTTCTCAATCTCAAGGGCATTCGCCTCCGACGCGTGCAGGAACTGCATGGCGAGGTGCGCGCGCACCTCTACAAACGCGGAGATGGCGAGGGCGAGACGGCAGTGACCGCTGGCGACATCGAGTGGCCAGTTGAAGTCGAGGTCGTCAACGACGAACATCCCATCGCCACCCTCGATGGACCGGATTCCGTGCTCGACATGGACCTCTGGATCAGCCGCGATCGCGGATATCGACCGGCCGAAACCCAGGAAACCTTCGCCCTCGGCGAAATTCCAATCGACGCGATCTACACCCCGATCCAGCGCGTGAACTTTGTGATCGAACCGACCCGTGTCGGTCAGAATGTCGAGTACGATCGGCTCATTCTCGAGATCCTGACTGACGGCACGATTGAACCGGACGACGCCCTGTCGCGGGCGGCCACGATCCTCATGGATCATGCCCGTGTCTTTTCCGAGTTCACCCGGCCCGAGCCGGAAGCGTCGGCCAATTCGTTCATTCCCGAAGAAGTCCAGAACAAGCCGTTGGCCGAATTGGGTCTTTCGCCGCGTGTGCTCAATGCGCTGCGCAGCAAACAGATCGACAAGGTTGGCCAGGTCTTGACGATGGACCCGGACCAGCTGCTTTCGATCAGGAACTTTGGACCACGGTCGCTCACCGAGCTTCGCGAGAAGCTGCATGAGTATGGCTACCTGCCGGAGACTGAGCTGGTGGTCGATGTGGAGGACGCCGGCGACGACGAGGAGGATGCCGAATCGCTGGAAGTCGCTGAGGCGATCAAGTCGCTGGGCGGGCTCGGCGCCGGGGTCAGTGAAGAAGAGGAAGAGCAGTCATGAGGCATCGTAAATCGGGCCGTAAATTCGGCCGCAATCCCAGCCAGCGCAAGGCCATGCTCCGACAGCAGGCGATCTCACTGATTCTCCACGAACGGATCACGACCACCGAGGCCAAAGCCAAGGAGCTGCGTAGCGTTGTCGAGAAACTTGTCACTATCGCGCGCGACGACTCTGCGCATCACCGTAACCTGGTGATGTCCCGCCTCGATCACAAACGATCGGTCGAGCGACTCTTCGACGTGGTTGCTCCTCGCTACGAGGATACTGCCGGTGGATATACACGGATTTCAAAGCTCGGTTTGCGCCGTGGCGACGCGGCTCCGATCGTGCTGATCGAGTTCGTCGCTTAGCGACGATGTCACACTCCGGGGAGCCATTTGCTGCCAGGAGTCAGTTGGCGACAGCGGTGCTCAAACTCATCGTCGGGTACGACGGAACCGGGTTTTGGGGGTCGCAGCGGCAAGCGGGCGTGCGAACCGTTCAGCAAGAACTGGATGAGGCGCTCGCACGGCTCGGAGGCGGCAAAGCCGCAACCGAATTCGCCGGACGCACCGATCGCGGTGTGCACGCGGTGGGCCAGGTGGTCCGCGGCGCGGACATCCGGCCTGGAATGTCGGAAGCTGCGCTCCACAAGGCGCTTAACCGACTCTTGCCGGACGACCTGGCGATTTCAGCCTTGTCACGAGTCGATCCGGGGTTCCACCCGCGATTCGATGCGCGATGGCGAGAGTATCGGTATCGACTTTGGGTTGGCGGCAAACAACCGCTGGTGGAGCGATTCGCTTGGACGCGACGGTCGGAACTCGATCTGGCGCGGATGGCGCGGGCCGCGAGCCTGCTCGAAGGAACTCACAACCTGGCCGCCTTCACCGGCGGCGGCGAAGGTGTCCCATGGTCGGACAGAGTGAAGGCCAAGCGCGGTACCGTCCGCAGGGTCTATCATTGCGGAGTTCGCGCGGTCGGTCCTTGGTGGGCCGTGATCCCGGAATCGGGGATCGGCATTGAAATCAGGATCATTGCCGATGGCTTCTTGCCGCAATTGGTGCGGACTTTAGCAGGGGCCCTGGTCTCGGTCGGATCGCACGAGCGGCCCGCGACCTGGATCTCGGAGCTGCTCGAAGTCGCGGATCGAAGGGTCGGCCCAGTGTTGGCCCCGGCGCACGGATTGATACTTTGGCGGGTAGGGTATGGCAGCGATGTTCCTGACCCGGACCCGAATGGCAAACAGATTGCGGGCATTTCGCTCGCCCAAACGGAAGATGGCTAAGGGAGCACAATCGTGGAACGACGTACCTATTCAGCTAAACCAGGCGAGGTGACTCGCAACTGGTTCGTGGTCGACGCCGAGGGCAAAACCCTTGGTCGCCTTTGTTCGGCCATTGCCGCCACGCTTCGCGGCAAGAACAAGCCGATTTACACCCCCCACATCGACACGGGGGATTTCGTGATCGTGCTCAATGCGAGCAAGGTCAAGGTTACCGGCAACAAGGAAACCCAAAAGTTCTACTACAGCCACTCCAGTTACCCCGGCGGGTTGAAAACGACCTCCTTGAAAGACTTGCGCGAGCGTCACCCGGACCGCATCATCGAGAACGCTGTTCGCGGGATGCTGCCGCGCAACGCGCTCGGCAAGCAGCAAATCAAGAAGCTGAAGATCTTCGAAGGCACACAGCATCCGCACGGCGCGCAGAACCCTGCCCCTCTCGAGCTTGACGACACCGCGGTTCGCCAGGCGACCAGGTAAAAGGAGAAGCAATGAGCGATTCAACCATGCCCAAGGGGCAATACTATTACGGCGTTGGCCGCCGCAAAACCGCGATCGCGCGCGTTCGCCTCTACCCCGGAGATGGCGCCTTCACCGTCAATGGCAAGCCGGTCCGCGAGCACTTCGGTGGTCGCGAGCTGCACTATCTGATCATGGCCGAACCGTTTCGCGTCACCGGCACAACCGAGCGGTTCGATGTCGTGGCTTCGGTCGTCGGCGGTGGCTCGTCGGGTCAGGTCGGGGCCATTCGCCACGGCATTTCCCGCGCGCTGATCCGCGCCGACGAGGAACTGCGCCCCGCGCTGAAGACCGCCAAGCTCCTGACCCGCGACTCCCGCGAGAAAGAGCGTAAGAAGGTCGGGCTCAAGCGAGCCCGCAAGGCCCCTCAGTACACGAAGCGATAATTCTTGCCCCATAGCTCGTACGGGCGGACCCACGTGTCCGCCCAACCCGCCAATCAACACGCCGGTGGCGATGGGGCCACCGGCGTTTCCTCTTCCTCCAACTTCGAGCGATTTAGCGTACTCGCGTGACCAGGCCGCAGACGTAGGGGCGGTACCTCCGGAGAGACAGCCGTCTTGCCAACAGCCACGTTGGGGTGTCCGCCCGGTTACAACGGTTCGAGACGGGCGGACAACTGGATCGACAACTTCCGGTGTGCGCAAATGTCTACGCCGGTCGATCCAGGTCCGCCCCTGTGGCGGTCACGACTGCCTCATGAATCGTGCGCAGATGGACATCCAGTCCCATGTATGCTGTGCCATCCATGCTTGACCTCCTGTTGCTCGTGCCAGCGCGCTCCGGTTGGCGCGTTCTGCGCGAACTGTACGACGCGGTGGCGCCGACGTTGGTCATTCCATGGTCTCTACACAAGGGTTGCCGTCAGCGGAGTGATGCGCTTCGGGTCCCGCGACCTCGCTTGCTGGCTCAGTACTGCTCGCGGAAAAGCTCGGGGGAGATGTACGGCGCGGGTCGATCGTCGGTTCGTTGCCGGTCGTACTGATCGAGGATCAGCGACCGGGTCCACTCGTCGTTCATCGACACATATGTACGCGTCCACGGAAGTTGAAGTGGCGATCGCGCCGGCACGATGCTGATCGTACCCGCGTACCCCTGATCGGCGAGAATCGCCACCACCCGCCGCGAGATCGGGTCGTTGGCGTTGAGTTCCCCCGAGGCCGACACCCACGATGGAATCCGCACCAGGGTAAGCCTCGGCAACAACCGCAGAACGGCAGCCTCCGCTTCGAGGTAGTGGGGCACATCGCCCGCGAGGTCGAGCGCAATATCCAGATCCCACTCCTCAGCGGTGTGCCGCAGCGATCGCAGTTGGTCGAGTTGATCGTGTCCGCGATACACCGCCGACCCCTTGACCCCGATCGCCAGGCGCACGGCGCCAGGCGCTGACGCCCCCATTCGCCGCCGCAGTTCCGCGCCAAGGAAGGGACCACGGCCGACTTCCGAGCTGCGCGGCAGAATCACCATACGCAGACCCATCCGCGCCACCGCGTGGTCGAGGAACTTCCAGAGTCGCGTCGTTCGCCGCTCCACCAACTGGCCGGTGACCGAGCCGGGAACCCAAACCGTCCGCATCCGGACAAGTCCGGCACGTTGCCGGGAACAGAGCGATGCGACCGACGGCGTCCACAGCGACCTTCGCAAATCGACATCTGTCGCGAAAAACTCGTGAGCGGCGGCCTGCTCCAGGCTGCTGCCCAGCGAACCGAACCGGGAGGCGCTAATTCCGGCGACGATCGTTGGGCGTCCGGTTGGGAACCTGGTTGTCTCAGGCACAAATGAAGTCATTGCACAATGCCAGTTTGCTAGCGTCCGAGCCGACAGAGCGTGAGTCTTGGCCTGATATTCAGTGTATCACCGGATCAGGTGGCGGCGGTCGCCGCGCGCAAAATGGCTTCCTCAACCGCCAATTCGGTTGCCATTGATACATGCATGCTCAACTCGGTATTGCGCGGGCCATCTTCGATGGTGGAGGCAAATGCGACATCGCCATCGAGCATGGTGTGCGCGGGCACAACCATCCGCGCGAGCGCGTCGTGCGCGGCCACGCACATCCTGGTGAGCGACCCATGATCGCAAGGCGCCGAGGTGACCACGGAAATCAGTGTCGTGGCCTCGAGGGAACCAAATTGCCCGGTCCGACCGGCCAGGAGGCCAGGCCGCGGGTCGGGTCCGCGATCGCGAACGACGCCCATCGCATTGAGAACGACCAGTGCCGTCACCAGGTGCTCTTCGAATGCGACTTGAGCGATTCCCAGTCCGCCCCGGCGCGATTCAGGGGCAAATTTATCCCAACGGGCGCCGGTTCCGGCCCCAACCGCTCCCTGTTCGACTGCGCTGAGCGGCCGTGCCGCGTTTAGTGCGTCGCGTCCGTTCTCTGAGGTCGGCGATGTACGCGTTCCGGTAGCCAAATCGAAAATCACTGCCGCCGGGACAATCGGAACAGGGCCAGTAGACGTCGGATAGCCTCGACCGCGACGAGCAAGCTCTTTGGCAACTCCGTCGGCTGCTTGAAGTCCGAAGGCGCTCCCTCCCGTCAACACAATCGCGTCCACACGTTGTTCCAATCGACCAGGAGCCAGGGCATCGAGCTCGCGGCTCCCAGGGGCCGCGCCTCGCACTTCGGCGGCGGTCAACGCTTGCGGCTCGAAAGAGATCACCGTGCAACCCGTCAGGGCGATTGGGTCAGTCCAATGACCGATCGTGACGCCGGGTATGTCGAGCAGTTCCGGATGCTTCACGACCATGTGATTCTTGCTCCGGGCTGCGCGTGAACGATCTCGCCATCGAACACCGTCGCCGCCTCGGCAAGGGCGATTGTCGGATCGTTTTCCTCGAACATGTGGGTGAGGGTCAGGATCGCCGCTCCGGCATTGCGCGCCAGTTCCGCCGCTTCGACCGCCGTCAGGTGCCCCCGCGACACGAATGGCATGATATCGCGCTCGGCAGTTGGCGTCGACGCTTCCGCGATCACGATTCTGGAGCCGTGGGCGAAATCGCGGAGGTCCGCCGATGGACCGGTGTCCGCCGTGTACAACAGGTCCCCGCCATCGCCCATCGGGTGGACGCGAATCGCCCAGCAGGGCACGAAATGAACCGTCGGCGCGAACGACACGACGAGATCCCCAAGCTGCAACGACCCGTCGGGGTCGTATTCATTGATTTCGAAGACCTTGGCGAAGAAATCGTCCGGTTCGAAATCCGATGAGAACACTTCACCGACTTTGTCGAAAAACTCCAGACCTCCCGGTGGAACCCACAGCGGCGTCCGCCTGTCCGGTTCGATCGGGTTGTACGCAAGTGAAAAGCGAAGGGCGACGATGTCGAGCATGTGATCCACATGCAGATGCGAGAGGACGACGGCGCCCAGCGCGCGGAAGTCCGTATGCTTGCGTAGTTCCAGGAGGGTGTCGGGACCGAGATCGAGCACCACATTGCAGGTTTCGGTCGAGACCAGATACCCGGAGCATCCCTGGCCGGTTCCGACCGATGCCGCGCTGCCGCCCAGCACCGTGAGCATGGTTGCCATAGGGTGTTATCGCTCCCTCGTTTCAGCATCGCGATCGTCAAGTACGGGCAATGTGTAGGTGAACGGCTGGGTGTGCACGGCCTCCAGATGGGAGTAATCGTTCATGAGGTGGGCCGTCGTTCCTTCGGCGTGAACTTCGAGGTGCGTGATGCTGCAATTTGCCACCGGGTAGGCCGCGATGTCGTTTGGCGATCCCCCATCGAGTTGGGCGATCAGCGAACCGATCACGCCGCCATGACAGACGACCGCGACGTGGCTGTCTGGCCAGGCGAGGGCGATCTCCGTGAACGTGGCGAGTACATTCGCGTGAAATTGCGAGCGGATGTCCCCACCCGGCCAGGCAAAGTGCTCATCGAGCGGATCGGCCCCCAAGGTCATCAGCTCGGGGTAGCGCGCGACCGCTTCGGAAATCGTCAAACCCTCGCAATGACCGAAGTGGATCTCGACCAGCCTGGGGTCGATCGTCAGCTCCAGCCGCTGATTGCGGGCGATCTCGCCAGCTGTGGTGCTGGCC